>CAYJSX010000084.1:0-6076 GCA_964372575.1 uncultured Planctomycetia bacterium | reverse complement strand
TCACAGCTTCTCGTCGCCCTCCAGGAGGGCGAACATCAGGTCCGCCTCGGCGGCCACCCGGCCCTCCACCAGGGCCCGGGTGCGTATGAGGCCCGATTTGGAGCGCATCTTGAGCATCTCGGCCTCCAGCACGAGGGTGTCTCCTGGAAGGACCACCCGCCGGAACTTCACCTTGTCCATCGCGATGAAGTAGGCGTACTTGCCGAGGTTATCGGCACGGTTGAGCATCAGGATCCCGGAGACCTGGGCCAGCGCCTCGATGATCAGAACCCCGGGCATCACGGGCCGCCTGGGGAAATGACCCTGGAAGAAGGGTTCGTTGATCGTGACGTTCTTCACCCCGACGGCCCGCTTCTCCGGGATGAGCTCCGCGATCCGGTCCACGAAGAGAAACGGATACCGGTGGGGCAGGATCTTCTGGATCGAGATCGCATCGAGGGCGTTGGCCTCCGGCTCCACGTATTGGGCGCGAATCCCCCCTTCCCGGCCCCGCTCCAGGGCCTGGCGCAGGCGATGGATGAACTTCAGGTTCAGCGCGTGGCCCGAACGGATCGCCAGGACATGGCCCTGGATCTGCTGGCCCAGCAGGTACAGATCCCCGATCAAGTCCAGGACCTTGTGCCGGACAAACTCGTCCGGATAGCGCAGATGGTTGTTGATCACCCGCCCCTCGTGGGTGAGGACAATGGTGTTCTCGTAGGTGGCCCCCTTGCCCAGCCCGATGGCGCGAAGGTTCTCGGCCTCCTCCGCGAGACAAAAGGTACGGGAAGGGGCCACCTCGGCTTCGAAAAATTCTGGATTGATCTCCGCTGAAAAGAACTGGGCCCGGAGGCTCGGCACCGGGTAGCTTAAGGTGTAGGAAATCCTGAACTTGTCGTCCGGCAGAATCGCCACCGCCGCGGAATCCTCAGCGATCCAAACCGCTTCTCGAAACTGCGCCACCCGGCGGGCGGCCGGCTGCTCTTTTAACCCCGCCTGCTTGATGATCTCCACAAAGGGATAGGCCGAGCCGTCCAGGCCCGGAACCTCTTCTCCGTTCATCTCCACGAGGAGATTGTCCACTCCCAGGCCGGAGCAGCTGGCCATCAGGTGCTCGATCGTATGGACCTCCACATGGCCATTGCCGATCGAGGTGCGCCTCAGCCGCCGGGAGCCCTCCAGGATGGTCATGGCCGAGGCGATGACCGGGGAGGCGCCGGCCAGATCGGTCCGCAGGAAGGTGATGCCGCTGTCGGGCGGGGCCGGCTTGAGCTCCACCCGAACGCTCTTTCCGGTGTGCAGCCCTACTCCCTCGATGCGGCAGGGACGCTGGATCGTCCTCTGCTTAACGAACAGGGTGGAACTTTCCGATTCCACTTTTTTCCTCCAACGCCTTGATGCGCCTCTTGAGGTCTTCGAGGGCCTCGTAAAGCTTGGGCAGTCTCTGGAAGGCGGCGTTGACCTTCTTGGCGTGGGCCAGGGGCTTGGCCGGGTATCCCCAGACGCTCGTGTTGGGCGGCACCGACTTGGTAACGCCCGACTGGGCGCCGACCATCACGTTCTCGCCAATGGTGATGTGGCCCACCAGGCCGGCCTGGCCGGCCAGCACCACGTTGCTGCCCAGAGTGGTTGAACCAGAGATGCCGGACTGCGCCACCAGGATGCAGTTTTCACCGGTTTCAACGTTGTGGGCGATCTGAACGAGGTTGTCGATCTTGGTCCCCTTGCCCACCACCGTCTTTCCAAAGCGGGCCCGATCGATCGTCACGTTGGCGCCGATCTCCACGTCGTCTTCGATCACCACGGTGCCAATCTGGGGAATCTTGTGGTGAATCCCCTTGACGGTGACAAAGCCGAAGCCGTCGGAGCCAATCACCGTCCCTGAATGGACGATCACCCGGTGGCCGATCTCGACCCCCCCCTGGATGGCGACGTTGGGATAGATCAGGCAGTCGTTGCCGATCGCGGCCCTGCGGCCCACGTAGCAGCCGCTCATCACGATCGTCCGATCTCCGATACAGGCGTCCTCCTCGATCACCGCGAAGGGGCCGATGGTCGCCCCTTTGCCCAGGCGGGCCGACTTCGCGATCACCGCCTTGGGGCTTATCCCGCGGGGCCGCATCTCCACGCCGGGGTTGAGCAGGCCGATGAGCTTGGAGAAGGCGAGCGACGGATTCTCCGTCCGGATGATCGGCCTGGCGGCCCGCTCGACCTCCCAAGAGGTGATCACGGCCGAGGCCCGGGTCTGGTCAATGAGGGGCAGGTATTTGGAGTTGGCCACAAAGGTGACATCGCCGGGCTGGGCCTCCTTGATCCCGCAGATCCCGGTGATCAGGGTCTTGTCGTCCCCCACCACCTTGCCCCCCAGCAGCTTGGCGATCGCCTTGAGGGTGATCGGCTTGAAGCCGTTGGGCCCTGACCTGAAAACCGGGCGGGTCTCTTTCTTCTTACGAGCGGCGCTTGTCATAGCGGTCGTTTAAAATCTTAATGATCTGATCGGTTAAGTCCATCCCCTCCTGGTGAAAGAGGACGGCCCGTTCGGTAACCACCAACGTGTAGCCCTTCTCCTTCGCGTAGGCGCTGACCATGGCCTCGACCTCGTCAAAGATCGTCTTGAGCTCCTCCTCCCGCTTCTTGCCCAGCGTCTGCCGGGTCTCCCGATCGAAGGAGGCCAGCCCCTTGAGCTTCTCTTCGATCTGCCTCTGGCGCTCGGCCCGGGCCCCTTCATTGAGGAGGATCAGCTCCTCCCGCATCCCCTTGATCTCTGAAACGATCTTCTCCCGCTCTCCCTGTTTGGTTTTAGAAAGCTCCTCGAGGCGCTTGTCCGAGGAAGCGGTCCCCCGGTAATTCTCCAGGATCTTCTCCACGTCGATCACGGCAATCCTGGGGATTGGTTCGGCCGCCCAAGCAGCCGTGAGTCGTGAGTCGTGAGTCGTGAGTAAAAAAATCGGGATCAGAAGAATAAAGGCTCTGACGACACCCGAAACGGAAGATTTTGAATTTAGCTCAAGACCCATGACTTAAGACCCACGACGGTTCTTAAAAGCCGCGGCTGGCGGAGAAGTGCACCCGGCCCGATTTCCGCTCGCCCGAGTCTGGGTTGATGGGAAAACCATAATCCAGCTTGACCGGCCCAAAGGGGGTTTTGATCCGCAACCCTGCCCCGACACCCGACTTGAATCCTTCCTGCGCGAATTCACCCACACGGTTGAAAACGTTGCCCACATCAAAGAAGGTGGCCCCCTTAAGGAAATCCAGCAGGGGTACCGTGTACTCCACGTTGAAGATCGCCATCGCCTCGCCACCGATGGGATCGTTCGTCACCGGGTCCCGGGGCCCCACCCGGCGATCCCGGTAGCCGCTGATCGAATCTGCCCCGCCGGCGAAGAAGCGCTCAAAGATCGGAACCGCCTCGGAGTCGCCAAGGTCGTCGGTCAAGCCCACGGTCAGGTGAAATTCCAGCACCTGCTCCTTCACAAACGGCTCTAGATAGTACCCCGTCGCCCCGGTCCACTTCCAGAAGTCCTTCTGCCCGCCCAAGTAGGAACCGGCCAGCTCGGCCGACGACTTGAAGTCGTAGCCCTTCCTGGGATTGAAGATGTTGTCCCGCGTGTCCCGGGTGAAGCTTAGACCGACACTCGAGACGGTGTTGCGCCCTTCCTCGCTCTTCAAGGCCGCGGAGGCGGTCTCCGGCACGTCGGTCACCCGAACCTTCTCCAGCCGGTAGATCCCATCCACCCGGTTGTAGTCGCTCAAGGCCTTGCCGAGTCTCAAGTCTCCCCCGAAGCGGGTCAGGTCAAAGCTGAAGCCCTCGCCCCGGGTTCGGGTAAGGTTGAAGACATCGAACCCGAAAAGGTAGGGCCGGTTAAAGACCCACGGCTCGGTGAAGGAAAGCTCGAAGTTTCTGCGCCGGGTGCCGGCGGTCGTCCGGAAGGTGAGCTGCTGGCCGCCTCCGGTGAAGTTGGGCCAATTGAAGAGGTCGAAGTTTTTCTGGGCGATCTCGGCAAAACCGACGATCTTGTCCAGCGAGCTGAAGCCCGCCCCAAAGGAAAATTCTCCGGTTTTCGACTCTTTGACCGTCACCACCAGGTCCCGCTGGTTGGGTGCTCGGGAGGCGACCGTCTCAAAGGAGACCTCTTCAAAGAAGCCCAGGTTGTAGAGGCGCTCCTTGGAGCGCCGGAGCTTCTCTCCGTCAAAGCGCTCGCCAGGGGCGATCCGCAGCTCCCGGCGGATCACCACATCTTTGGTCTTGACGTTGCCCCGCACCACAATCTGGCCCACATAGGAGATCGACCCCTCAGAGACCGCGTAGACCACGTCGACCCGCTGGGTCTGGGGGTTGAGCCGGGTCGAGGGCTCCACCATCGCCGACATGTACCCCTTGGCGAAGTAGGCCGACTGAACCTCGGAGACATCCTTGGAAAGCTTGTCCTGGCTGAAGGGCTTGCCGGCGGTCATCTCCAAAAGCTCGGTCAGCTCCGCCTCCGGGAGCTCGTGAACCCCCCGGAAGCTCACCTCCCCCACCAGATACCGTTTTCCCTCGGTGATCGTCATGGCGATCGCCAGCCACCGTTTCTTGTCGTCGAAGGTGGTGGAAGATTCCACCTGAACGTCCGAATAGCCTTCGGCCTGGTAGACCGCCTTGACCCGCTGGACATCCTCCTCCAAAACCTCGGGGCGGTAGTAGCCGGAGGTGAACCACCAGCCCTGTTTGGTGGCCATCACCTTCCTCAGGCGGCGGTCGGAGAAGACCGAGTTGCCCTCAAAATCGACCCGGCGGACCCGGATCTTGGCACCCTCGCTCACCTTAAAATAAACCGTCGCCTTGTTGGTCGCCTCGTCTACCTTGACCTCTGTCTCAATGTCGGCCAAGTGAAAGCCCTTGGTCCGGTAGAGCTGTCGGATCTTCTCGACGTCCCCCTTGAGCTCTCTGCGGTCCAGGAGCTGCTGCTCCTTGGTCTTGAGCTCTTCTCGGAGCTTGAGCTCCCGGAAGTGGTGCACCCCAGTGATCACAATGGCCGCCACGAGCGGCCTTTCCTGGATCACAAAGCGGACCAGCTTCCCATCCTGGTAGGGCCGGACATCGGCCGAAACATCGGTGAAGAAGCCGGTTCCATAGAGGCGCTTGATGTCCTCGTTGACCGTCTCCTGGCTGAAGAGGTCTCCGGGGCGGGTCTTCACCTTGGCCAGGATGGTGGTGGTGGAGACGATCTTGTTCCCCTCCACCTCCACGGCGGTCACCCGCTCCTCCTGGGCACAGGCCCCGGCAGGCGTAAAGATAGAGAGGATACCCCACCCCACAAGGGCCCCTAAAAGAATCAGGCGCTTCCCCTTGGCCATAATTGGGCTACTTTAGCACGGCCCCGTCGTAAAGACAACCGGCCTCTGATGAGAGAAATACCGTCCAAAAAATGGGTGCTTTGGTTTAACCTGGCACCCGTAAAGAAGTGTCCCCTGGAGAAGCGTTCTCACTCCGGGGAGGTGGAGCGGCGGGAGAGGTTTTCGAAGCGGGTGAACTCCTTGAGGAAGGTGAGGGTGATCGTGCCGACAGGGCCGTTTCGCTGCTTGGCGATGATCGCCTCGGCCCTGCCAAGGTTCTCGTCGTTACGCCGGTAGAGCTCCTCGCGGAAGAGGAGCAGCACCAGGTCCGCGTCCTGTTCGATAGAGCCGCTGTCTCTTAAATCGGCGAGCTGCGGCCGGCGGTCCTCCCGCTGCTCCGGGGCCCGGGAGAGCTGGCTGACCGCGATCACCGGGACGTGGAGCTCCTTGGCCAGGGTCTTCATCGATTTGGAGATGTCAGAGATCTCCTGCTGGCGGTTCTCGGCCCGGGTGGAGCCGCGCATCATCTGTAGGTAGTCCACGATGATCAAGCCCACCCCGTGCTTGCTCTTAAGGCGCCTGGCCTTGGCCCGAAGCTCAATCGCGGAGAGGGCCGGGGAGTCGTCGATCAGGATGGGGCTGTCGGCGAGCTTACCGGCGGCATGGGTGAGCCGGGGCCAATCGGACTGGGCCAGGAACCCGGTGCGGGCCTTGTGAACGTCCACCCGGGCGTGGGCGCACAGCATCCGGTGGACGAGCTGCTCCTTGGACATCTCCA
>CAYJSX010000083.1:0-6116 GCA_964372575.1 uncultured Planctomycetia bacterium | reverse complement strand
AGGGGGATGATCTGGTGAGCGAGGAATCCCACGAGGCAACGGGGTGAGCCGGCCTGGAAATCCGAGCGGGCATGGTGTCTGGCTACGTATCCTCCAGGGGACGAGCGAGGATTTCCCAAGAGCGGCCAGACACGCTGGGGCTGGCCGCGTACGGCGAACCCCTGTTGCCGAGTGGGAGTTCCGAGCTTCGCAGAACAGCCCGACCCTGACGGGTGGCCTGCTGGCGTCGGGATGCTTAAGCTTCCCCTTGACAGGATCCCGAGCTCAGACCTTGAGCATGCTCAGGAGGTGGTGGGGTGAGGCGGTTGCTTAAACCTTTTTTGATGCTGGGCTCCTTGTTTTACGGGCTGGCCCTCAAGGTGGTTGTCCTCGCCTACCAGAAGGGCCTGCTGCCAAGCCACCGGCTTTCGGCCCTGGTCGTGAGTGTAGGCAACCTCACGTGGGGAGGAACCGGAAAAACTCCGATGGTGATCCGATTGGCCCATGCCTTTACCCAGCGCGGCCGCCGCGTGGCCGTCCTCACCCGGGGCTACGGGGAGGATGAAGTTGCCCTCCTTAAGGAGCGGGTTTCGCCAGTGCTGGTCTTTGTCGGAGCCGACCGGGTGGCTTCAGGCCAGAGGGCCATCCGGGAGGCCGGGGCGGATCTCCTCCTTTTGGACGATGGCTACCAGCAGTGGCGCCTTCAAAAGGATCTGGAGATCTTGATGGTGGACGCGACCGCTCCTTTTGGCAACGGCCATCTGATCCCCTGGGGGAGTCTGCGGGAATCCCCACAGGCCGCCAAACGGGCCGATCTCATCGTCGTCAGCCGGGCCGATCTGGCCCCGGATGGCTTGGGCCGTTTAAAGAGGAGACTGAGAGACATTAACTCCGACGCCCCCATCTTTACGGCGAGCCTTAAACCGGTCAAGCTGACCTCCTGGCCTTCCGGCGAGGAGCTTCCGCTTCAGGGCTTAAAGGGAAAGCAGGTCTGCACCCTGGCCGGGATCGCCCGCCCCGAACAGTTCGAGCAGACGGTGGAGGGCTTGGGGGCCACGCTCGCGATCCGGCATCGGGTGATGGACCACCGCCCCTACACCGTGCGAGATCTGGCCGGCATCTTGGACCGGTGTCAGCGGCACGGGGTGCGGCAGGTGGTGACAACGGCCAAGGATGCTCTGAGGATCCCCAAGCTGGCGGCCGATCGGAATTCGGACTTAAGCAGGAAGGTCCGCCTTTTTGTTTTGGAAGTGGAACTGGAATTTGAGCCGAATGAAGCCGAACTTTTACACCGAATCGATTCTCTACTGGCTGGCCAGAGGCCTTAGCGCGGTCGCCTGCGCCCTGCCGCCGACGGCATCGGTCGGGTTAGGCCGCCTCTTGGGCCGTCTGGCCTACCATGGAATGCCCCGCCGAAGGCAAGTGGCCCTCAGCAATCTCCGGATGGCCTTTGAGGGAACCTGTGGGCCAAGGGAGTTCGCTCGGCTGGTTCGGGAGGTCTTTGAACATTTTGGGATGACCCTCATGGAGGTGGCGATGATCCCCCGAATGGACCGGGCCTACATCGATCGGTGGGTTCAGGTCGCCCCGGAGAGCTTCACCCGGGTGGAGTCGGCCCTTTCCAAAGGCCATGGGGCGATCTTTCTAGCGGGCCACTTCGGCAACTGGGAGTTGAACAGCCTCGTGGGGGCGTTGCATGGGTATTCCATTCTGGCCTTGGTCCGGGAACAGGGATGGCCGCGCCTGAACGCCCTGTTGAATCAATATCGGCAGTCCCGCGGCTGTCAGGTGGTCACCAAAGGGTTTCCCATTCGGGAGCTGATCGAAGGGCTTCAGGCAGGAAGCTTGGTTGGGATCGTCTCAGACCAGGACGGCGGCTCTCATGGCGTCTTGACCCCTTTCTTCGGAAGGCTGGCCTCGAGTGCCCCAGGGGTGATCAGCTTAGGGCTCAATACCCAAGCCCCGATCCTGCCGGTCTTCAGCGTTCGCCGCCGCGGGCCGGCCCATACCCTTTACGTGGAGGAACCCCTTTCGATTCCTTCTGACGGGCCGCTTCAGGAGCGGATTCGCGCTGGCGTGGAAGGCTACACGAAGCTCCTGGAGAGCTACGTTCGCAGGTACCCCACCCAATGGCTCTGGGTTCACCGTCGGTGGAAGAGCTCGCCCCAGCGGCAGCTCCTTCTCCTTACAGATGGAAAGGCCGGCCACGCGAGCCAACTTCAGGCCTTTTCCCATCGGATGGAGGCGGCCTTAAAGGAGAAATTCAAAGAGGACAAGAGACTTGCTGGCATCTCTACACCCCTGTTGAAGGTCAAGACGGTGGAGGTTCTTTTCTGGAACCGCCTCGCCCGCCTGGGGGTTTCTCTGGCGGCTTGCGTTGGGCCCAAAGGGTGGGGGACCCACGCCATTTTGAAAGCCGGCTTGAAGCCCGCCTCTTATCGGGCGCTGGTTTCTTCTGCTGCCGATCTCGTTGCTTCCTGCGGTTCGGCGGCGGCGGGCGTAAACCTCCTGTTGGCCGCAAGCCTAGGCGCCCGCGCCATTCAGATCAACCGCTGCCGGTTTCCTTCCTGGCGGCGGTTTGACCTGACGGTCATCTCGCGCCACGACCATCCACCTGCCAGCGCTTCCAACCGAATTCTGGTGGTGGATGGCGCGTTGGCCCAGGCCCTTTCGCTGGATGGCGATCGGCTCAGGCGCTGGAGAAGGCTCCTTGGGCTAAGACGCGCCAGACACATCGGCCTTTTGGTCGGCGGAAAAGGCCCTGGGGTTTCACTCGATCTGACCGACCTTCGGCAAGTGGTGGAGGGGCTTCTGGGGGCGGCCCAAGAGTTGGACGCAGAGCTTCTCGTGACCAGCTCCCGCAGAACCGGCCCGGCCCTGGAGGCGTGCCTACGTCAAGCGTTGAAGGACCATCCGCTGTGCCGTCTGCTTGTTTTGGTGAACGACCGCCAAACCGGCGGCTTGAGCTCCGCCCAGGAGGCGATTCCGTGCATCCTGGGGCTTTCGCAGGTTCTGGTGGTTTCAGGCGATTCCATCTCGATGGTCTCTGAGGCGCTCGCCAATGGACATCCGGTGGTGAGCTTCCTGCCGCGCTCCACCGGCTGGCTGCCCCGAGAACCTAAACACCATCGCTTCCTTAAAGGAATGGCCCGGGACGGGAAGCTTACCCTGGCCGAGCCCCAGGCCGTTGGTGAGGCGGTTGCGCAGGCGTTTAAGAGAAACCCTTCTCTCCCTCCCTCCCCTTCCGATCCCGTCGTGGAGCATCTGGCCCGATGGCTTTAAGAGATGTGTAAGGTCTTTCTGTTGTTATGACTGTGCTGCAGATCGTTCCCGCCTTGACGGCGGGCGGGGTGGAGACCGGCACCGTGGATCTGGCCCGCGCCCTGGTGGCGCAAGGCCATCGGGCGATTGTCATCTCTTCCGGAGGACCCCTCGTCAAAGAGGTGGAGGCCGCCGGCGCGGTCCACTATACCCTACCGGTCCACGAGAAGATGCCCTGGACGATCCTCCGGATGGTTCGGCGGGTGGCGGAGGTGGTGGAGTCGCACGAGGTGGATCTGATCCATGTCCGCAGCCGTGTGCCCGCGACGATCGGGTACCTCGCCTGGAGGAGGGTGGCGGCCCGGGCGAGCTTCCGGTTAGGTTCCAGACAGCGCCTCCCCTCCTTTATCACCACCGCCCATGGCCACTATACCCCTCACCTGGGAAGTCAGGTCATGGGCTGGGGCCGGTACACCATCGCCATCTCTGAGGCGATCGCTCGACACATGCTCGACCGATTTGGCGTACCCCTGGAGAAGATCCGCTTGATCCCAAGAGGGGTCGATCTGGCCCGCTTTGATTTCCGGCCGCCGCGCGAGGCGGCCCCCAAGGGAGATTGGCGGATCAGCGCGATCGGGCGGCTGACCCCGATCAAGGGTCACCGGGAGCTGCTGCGTGCCTTCGCGGCGGTGGCCAAGACCTTCCCAAAATCCAAGCTGTTCATCGTCGGCCAGGCCTCCCCCAGACACGAGAGGTATCTCAAGGAGCTTCAAGAAATGACCCTGCGTCTTGGCATCGGCCATCAGGTGGAGTTTACCGGGCACGAGCCGGACGTGGCCGGGCACCTCGCGCAGGTGGATCTCCTGGTGCTGCCCTCGGTGGGCGAAGAGGCCTTTGGGCGGGCCCTCATCGAGGCAGGGGCCTGCGGGGTGCCGGCGATTGGAACGCGGATTGGGGGGATCTCAGAGGTGATTGCGGACAGGAAGAGCGGTCTTCTGGTTCCGCCGGGGGATCCCGCGGCCTTAAGCCAGGCGATACTCAAGCTGCTGAAGGATCGCGCTTGGGCCGCTGAGCTTGCCCAGGAGAATCGAAGGCGCGTGGAGACCCTCTTTCCGCTCACACGGATGGTGCAGGAGACCCTTTCGGTCTACACCGAGGCCTCGCAGACGCTCAGGATCTTGGTCATCAAGCTCAGCGCCATCGGAGACATCGCGCTGGTTACCCCCTCGCTGCGGGCCCTGCGGCAGCGTTTTCCGAAGGCCCACGTCACCGTCCTGGTGGGGCGCGAGGGGAGTGAGCTCTTGAACCGCTGCCCCTATCTCGATGACCTGGCGGTTTTTGACCCCCAGCGGGATGGGGGCCTGGCCGGCCTGCTTCGGCTGGCGAGCAGACTGCGCAAGGCCCAGGTGGATCTGGTGGTTGATTTTCAGAACAACCGGATCAGCCACTGGATGGGATTTTTAACCGCGGCTCCCCAGAGGTACGGCTATGGGGGCAGACGCTTCAGCACCCTGCTGACCCACCGGGCCTCGCCGCCTGAACTGCCGATTCCTCCGGTACAGCATCAGTTTCATCTCTTGGAGCTTTTGGGGATTTCAGGGGCCTCAGACGAACTCGAGCTCTGGCCCGGCTCCGCCGACAGCGAAAAGGCGGAGCTTCTTTTGAAGGAGGCGTGGGTGGCAGAGCATCAGCCGGTGGTGGCGGTTCATCCCGGCGGGCATCCCAGCTGGCTTTCAAAGCGATGGCCGCTATCCCGTTATGCCGAACTCGTGGACCGACTGGCCTTGGAGGCCAAGGCCCGGGTTATCCTAACCGGTTCGGCCATGGAGCGCCCCTTGGCCGATCAGATCTACGGCTTAAGCAAAACCAAACCGGCGGTCTTTGTGGGACGCACCTCTTTAAACGAACTGGCGGCCCTGCTGCGCCATTGTCAGGCCTTTGTTGGCTCGGACACGGCGGCCCTGCACATCGCGGCGGGCGTGGGGACGCCGATCGTGGCCCTCTTCGGGGCGACCGATCCCAGGCGGCACCTTCCACCCAGCCGGCAGCTCAAACTGCTCAAGGTCGATCTCCCCTGCAGCCCCTGTTACCACCGGGTCTGCTACCGCCACGGGGCAGGTCACATGGAGTGCATGAAGCGGATCAGCGTGGAGGATGTCCTGGCCGGTGTGATGAGCCACCTGAATGAGGAGAGGGTGCCAGGTTTTAACCTGGCACCCGGAACGGTGCCAAGGTCAAGATAAAAGTCCTCTTACTCACCACACACCTGGAAGTGGGCGGGATCACCCTCTACGTGATCAACCTGGCCAGAGGGCTCAAGGCCCAGGGCTGGGAGCCGGTTGTCGCGGCAAGCGGCGGCTGGGGCGAGAAGCGGCTCAAGGAGGAAGAGATCCCTTGCCACCCGATTCTCTATCGGACCTCGAGTGAGCTGAACCCCAAGCTTTGGCTTACCGCCTTCCCACGGCTCGTCAGATTGGTCCTGCGGGAGCGCCCGGATCTTGTCCACGCGCACACCCGGGTCGCCCAAGTAATGGCCGCGGCCTTACGCGTCCTGACTCGAATCCCTTACGTGACCACCTGCCATGGGCTCTACCGCTTTCGGATCGGTCGCAGGATCCTACGCTGCTGGGGAGAATGGGTCATGGCCATCTCAGGCCCCTCGAAGGACCGGCTGGTGAACCAATACCACTTGAGCCCTCCCCACAAGGTGATCCTGATCCGGAACGGGATCCCGGTGGAGCACTTCGAGCGCCCTCCGCTTGCGGAGCGGGTCGCCTATTTCAAGGAGACGCTGGGCCTAAACGGCGATCCGGTGCTCGGCGGGATCGCCCGTTTAAGCCCGATCAAGGGGTTCGATCTTTTTTTGGAAGCCATCC
>CAYJSX010000082.1:0-6206 GCA_964372575.1 uncultured Planctomycetia bacterium | reverse complement strand
CGCCGAACCAGGTATTGAGGTCTTTCAAGTACCTGGCCGCGGCGGAAGAAGCGCGATCGACGTCGAAGCGCTGATCGTTTCCCTTTGAGACGATCAAGCCGTATTCCCTGGCGGTTTTCGCCTTAAATTGAAAATGGCCAGCCGCATCGGCAGAACCACGTTGCCCCATCAGGATGCCAAAGCTGTTTTCCCGTGCGTACACAGCTTCAAGAGTGTTCACCGTCAGGTGGTCCTTTGAGTCGAAATACCGAGAGGCGCTCTCAAGCGCCCTGCGTATGCGAGGGGTCTCCCGCACAAGCCAGACATACACATCGGACGGCTTCTTTGCCATGCCTACCGACTTCTCCCCTTGTTCACGAACAACAATGATGAACACGACTCATGCAAAACCGTTCGTGCTGAGCTTGTCGAAGCACGAACGTCCCTCCTCACCCTTCGACAGGCTCAGGGTGAACGGGGCGGTTTGCATGACTCGTGTGAAGACATTGTTGTCGATTTTGGCCCCCGTGAGGAGGTCGTTGGAATTGAGATTTTGGACGCTTCGAAGCACCTCGGTTTGAGGCGCCGCCAGCCCGAGATTGAGATCGAAAACCTAAAGGCCCGCGTTGCCTGACGGGTTGTCCTCTCGAATCAAGACTTCCTCGTTCGCAATCCGCTAAGTCCCTCATGCGCTGGACGCAAACACACATTCCGACGTTAAGGGAGACGCCGGCCGAGGCGGAGATTGCCAGCCACCGGCTGATGCTTCGGGCGGGTCTGATCCGCAAGCTCTCCTCCGGAACTTACTCCTATCTGCCGCTTGGGATGCGCTCCCTCTCGAAGGTCATCCGGATCATCCGCCAGGAGATGGACCGGGCCGGGGCCCTGGAGGTCCTGCTGCCGGCCCTTCAGCCGGCAGAGCTCTGGAAGCGCTCGGGCCGCTACGAGCTGATGGGTCCGGAGATGGTCCGATTCAAGGATCGGCACGACAAGGAGATGGTGCTGGGCCCCACCCACGAGGAGGTGATCACCACCCTCGTGGCCGGCGAGCTGCGCTCTTATCGGGACCTGCCCAAGAACCTGTATCAGATCCAGGTGAAGTTTCGGGATGAGCCCAGGCCCCGCTTTGGGGTGATCCGATCGTCCGAGTTTCTGATGAAGGATGCCTACAGCTTTGACCGGGACGAGGCGGGGTTGAATGCCAGCTACCAGAAGATGTTCGACGCCTACCGCCGAATCTTTGAGCGCTGCGGGCTTACGGCGATCCCGGTGGAGGCCCAGACCGGCTTCATGGGAGGATCGGATTCCCATGAGTTCATGGTGCCAGCCGATTCCGGCGAGGATACAGTGGTCCGGTGCTCAGCCTGCTCCTACGCCGCCTCGAAGGGTCGGGCCGAGGCCGAGTTTGCCCATCCTTTAAAGGGAGGCGATCCCTGCCCCAAGTGCGGCAAGGTCCTGAAGCTGCTTTCAGCGATCGAGGTAGGGCACATCTTCAAGCTCGGCACCAAATATTCCGAGAGTCTTAAGGCGATGTTTCTGGATGAGGATGGGAAGGAGAAGCCGCTCATCATGGGCTGCTACGGGATTGGGGTGACCCGAATCCTGGCGGCCGTGCTCGAGACCCACAACGACGATTCCGGGATCTCGTGGCCCATTTCGGTGGCCCCCTACCCGGTGGTGATCGTGCCGATCAACTTCGCCGATTCCGCGACCCGACAGGCGGCCGAGGCCTTCCACCGCCAGCTTGAGGAGGCGGGGGCGGAGGTTCTCCTGGATGACCGGGAGGTTTCTGGAGGGGTCAAGCTCAAGGATGCCGACCTGATCGGATTCCCGATTCGGATCCTGCTGAGCGAGAAGACGCTGCAGCAATCGGCCGTGGAGATGAGGCTGCGCAGCCAGAAGAGCGTTGCCCTGCTGGCACCCGCCGAGGCGGCCTCCTTCGTCAAGAAGCACCTTGACAAGGCCATTTCCCCCGTCGGATAATAGGGGCTAGATAAAGGAAGCCCGCCTTAAAAGGGCGGTAACCCCAGTGGGAGCAGTCTGTCCCACTTTTTTATTCTATGGATCAGGAACCCATCATCGAGAAGGTCAAGGCGCTGGTGGCGCCGCTCTTGGCGAGCCGGCGGGTGGATCTGGTAGAGCTCACCTACCGCTTCGAGGGCTCCCGGATGGTGCTTCGGTTTTTGGTGGATACCGCCGCTGGCATCCGGCTCGATGAGCTGGGCCGCTTGAACCAGGCCATTGGCGCCCTTTTGGATGAGCACGACGCGATCCCTTCGGCTTATGCGCTGGAGGTGAACTCTCCGGGCCTGGACCGGCCGCTTAAAACGCCGCTTGATTTTGAGCGGATGATCGGACGGCGAATCAAGGTGAGCACTACAGTTCCTGTGGCGTTCCGGAGCGAGCTGGTCGGGGAGCTGGCCAACGCCAACGACGAGGCGATCGTTTTGAAGACTGACGGGGGGGACCGGGTGCGGATCCTCTTGACCGAGATTGCCAGGGCTACCCAGGAGATTAAGCTTAAGAGCCAGGGAGGGGCGGGGTGAACGCGGAATTCTTAGCCGTCATTGATCAGATGACCCGGGAGAAGGGGATTGACCGGGAAGTGGTGCTGGAGGCGGTCGAGGCCGCCCTGGTCTCCGCCGCCCGCAAGGTGGTCGGTCCCAAGGGGGGTGAGGTGACGGTCAAGATCGACCGGACCACCGGCGCCATCCGGATCTTCTCCGGAGATGAGGAGCTTTCCGAGGCGGGCTTGGGCCGGATCGCTGCCCAGACGGCCAAGCAGGTGATCATCCAGAAGCTGAGGGGCGCCGAGCGGGAGGTGGTCTTTCATGAGTTCTCCCCCAGGGCCGGCTCCCTGATGACCGGAACCATGCACCGCTTTGAGCGGGGGGCGATCGTGGTGGACCTGGGAAAGACCGAGGCCATCCTGCCCAAGCGGGAGCAGTCCCCCAAAGAGAGCTTTCGGCCTGGCGACCGGGTTCGGGCCTACTGTCTGGAGGTGAGCAAGGCGGCCAAAGGGCCTCAGGTGATCCTTTCGCGCACCCACCCCGGGTTGATGAAGGAGCTGTTTAAACTGGAGGTTCCGGAGATTGGCCAGGGGATCGTGGATATCAAGTCGATCTCGCGCGAGCCGGGCGACCGCGCCAAGATCGCCGTCTATTCCAAGGATGAGAAGATCGATTGCGTAGGGGCTTGTGTGGGGATGCGGGGAACGCGGGTCAAAGACATTGTGCGTGAGCTTCAAGGGGAGAAGATTGATATCATCCGCTACAGCGCCAAGCTGGAGGAGTATGTGACCGCGGCCTTGGCCCCGGCCAAGGTGGCCGAGATCGAGATCTCACCCAACAAGAGGCGGGCCTCGGTCGTGGTGGAGGACGATCAGCTGTCGCTCGCGATCGGCAAGAAGGGTCAGAATGTCCGCCTGGCCGCCAAGCTGACGGGCGTTGACATCGACATCCGCTCCAAGTCCCAGAAGGAGCTTCTCTCCAAGATCTCGGTGGGCGATCTCACCGGGGTGGGGCCCAAGCTGCTCAAAGAGCTGACCGATGCCGGCTACGACACCGCCTTCAAGATCTCTCGAGCCACCCTGGAAGACCTTCTGCAGATCAAGGGAGTCGGTGAGAAGACGGCGGTGAAACTCCTCGAGGGAGCCAAGGCGCTGATGGTCAAGGTGCAGGCCGAGCTCGATGCCCAGGTGTCCAGCGAGCAGCAGGCCCAACCCGAGAGTCCCTCTGGAGAATAGCGATGCCGAAAGGATCCGACAAAAAGAAGCCGATCCCTACAAAGCCCAAGAAGGCGGCCAGGGCCCCTGTCGCAAAGAAGGCCAAACCGGCTGGTCCCAAAAAGATTAAGGCGGCCAGGCCGACCAAGGCCCTGGCAGCGCCTCTTGTCCAAAAGGCACAGCTCCAGCCAGAGCTGACCTTCAGACTGCGTGGACTTCCCAAAGGGATTCCTCCTCCTCGCCGGCCGATGACGCCGCTCATCATACCAAAGAGGGAAGCTCCGCCGCCTTCGCCGCCTGCGCTGCCTTCCGCCCCGTTTGCGCCCAAGGTCCCCACAGCAGCCCCTACGGCAAAAGCCGCCCCTGCCGCGCCTCCAGCTCCAGCACCGAAGGCCGCGCCAGCTTCCGCGCCGCCGGCCGCCCCTGCAGCCAAGACTGCACCGCCAACTCCTAAGGCGCCGGCGGCTCCTCTAAAGACTGCGCCCTCCACTCTTAAGGAGCTGGCAGCACCGCCTAAACCAGCTCCTTTTATCCCGACGGCCAGACCCGCTGCCGCCCCCGCAAGGCCGTACATGGCTCCCAGGCCGTATCGAGGGAGGTACGCGCCGCCTCCCAGGCACAGGCCCCCCACGCCTCATCGAGCGCCGGCAGCCAAGGCCCCGGCTGCCGCGGCCGCTCATGCTCAGGCCGTTGCCGGCCCAGAGGCGCCACCGGTCGTCCTAAAGCCCATTTCGGTGAGGGTTCCGCTGACTGTGAAAGAGCTGGCCGATAAACTGAGCGTCTCTCCCAGCGAGCTGATCAAGCGGCTCATCGGCATGAAGATCATGGCCACGATCAACCAGCTCCTTTCCGAAGAGTCGGTGAGGGGACTCGTCAAGTCCTACGGCTACGAGTACCAGCCCCTGCCCACGGTGGAGCAGGAGATCGAGGCGGTTCATGAGGCACAGGATCCAGCCAAGCTCAAGCCCCGGCCGCCGGTGGTGACCCTGATGGGACATGTGGACCACGGCAAGACCTCCCTCCTGGATGCCATCCGCAAGAGCAGGTTGGCCGAGGCCGAGGCCGGAGGGATCACGCAGCACATTGGGGCTTACCGGGTGGCCCTTCCCAAGGGAACGATCACCTTCCTGGATACCCCCGGCCACGAGGCCTTCACCGCGATGCGGGCGCGCGGAGCCCACGTCACCGATATCGTGATCCTGGTGGTGGCCGCCGACGACGGGGTGATGCCTCAGACGACCGAGGCGATTGATCACGCCAAGGCGGCCGAGGCGACGATCGTCGTGGCGCTGAACAAGATCGACAAGCCGCAGGCCAATCCGGATCGGGTCAAGAAGCAGCTGATGGAGCTTGGCCTGACGCCGGAAGATTGGGGCGGCAAGACGATCGTGGCCCCAGTCTCCGCCAAGACAGGGGAAGGGATTGAGCATCTTCTGGAGATGGTTCTGCTGGAGTCTGACCTTTTGGAGATGAAGGCCGATCCGACCAAGCCGGCCCGCGGAATTGTGTTGGAGGCGCAACTGACCAAGGGCGGGGGCCCCACGGCCCATGTCCTGGTGCAAGGCGGGACGCTGCGTGAGGCAGATGTGCTGGTCAGCGGCCCGTACTGGGGCAGGGTTCGCGCCATGCTGGATGAGCGGGGGCATCGGCTCAAAGAGGCGGCCCCCTCCACACCGGCCGAGATCCTCGGCTTAGGCGGCGTTCCCAAGGCCGGCGATTCCTTCATCGTGGTGGGCGACGAGAAGAAGGCCCGGGAGGTGGTGGCCCGCCGCGAGGAGGAGATGAGAAGCGGGTTCGTCACCCAGACCGGTCGAAGGGCCGTGAGCCTGGAAGATTTTCATCACCAGCTTGAGATCGGGCGCCTGAAAAGCTTGAACCTCATCTTAAAGGCCGACGTGCAGGGTTCGGCCGAGGCGCTCCAGGAGGCCCTCTCCAAGATCTCCTCAGAGGAAGTGAGTCTTAAGGTTCTTCACGCGGGGGTGGGGGATGTGACCGAACCCGACGTTCTCTTGGCCGAGGCGTCGGAGGCGGTGGTGATCGGTTTCCACGTGGGGATGACCCCCGAGGCGGAGGTGCTGGCCAAGCATGAGAAGGTGGATGTGCGGCTTTACCGGATCATCTATGAGGCGGTGGCCGACATCCGGGCGGCCCTGGAAGGCCTGCTGGCCCCTCGGCTGGTGGAGACCTCCCTGGGCAAGGCCAAGGTCCTTCAGGTTTTCAAGGTCTCCAAGACCGGAACGGTGGCCGGCTGCCAGGTGGTGAAGGGAAAGTTGGTTCGCGGCGCCCTGACGAGGGTCTACCGGGGCGAGGAGAAGATCCACGAGGGAAAGATCAGCTCCCTCAAGCGCTTCAAGGACGACGTCAAGGAGGCGGCCGAGGGGTTCCAGTGCGGGCTGACGGTCTCCGGCTTCTCCGACTTCCAGCCCGAGGACGTGATTGAGGCGATCGAAGTGGAGTCGGTGGCGTCCAAACTGTGAAACAGCGGGTTTTAAGCGGGATGCGA
>CAYJSX010000081.1:0-6208 GCA_964372575.1 uncultured Planctomycetia bacterium | reverse complement strand
TTTATGACGGCCCCGTCCGAATCGGAACCCAGTGGGATTCTAGTTTTCAATGGGGATTGAGGGGCTCCCTGGATGAATTCCGCATCTCAAAAGGCATCGCACGGTGGACTTCGAATTTCACGCCGCCCGCGGCCGAATACACCGAAGACAGCAACACCAAACTTCTCCTTCATTTCAACGGCTATCGGTACGAAGAAAGAAATCTCCTTTATCCTGATTCGCCACGTCCGTTTGAGCGCTTGACCATTCCCTCTGGCGGGCAGCTTGCCCCCTTGCTTTCCGACATCCAAAATTCCCAGGGGATCTTCCGCCAGGCGAACAGGGCCACCCTGCTTAGAATGGTGGAGCAGGGGGCCCTTCAACTGGTTCAGCCCGAGCCCTCCGGCGCTGCCCCAGCGCAGGCCAGCGCCCCTGTTCTGGCGCGCGCTACCGTGTCCTACCAAGGAAAGGTCCGGGGCACCTTCTCTTACCGCTACGAAGGCGGTCTCACCTACATCACCGATCGGGAAGGGACCACCCGAACCTACGACAAGGATAAGAAGTTGATCGCCATCCAGCAGGCGGATGGAACCCGATACGCCGTCACTTACGCCAAAGACATCTCTCTGGAACAAGTTACCGCGCTGGAGCGAGGAGTTCCTTTGGAGATACGCTACACCGATGTGAGAGGCCATTCACAGACCTTTCGGGTTCAGCTTCCCGATCTCTCCCGCATCGAGGAGCAGTTAGGGGCTGAGGTAACGACCCATCGCCTCACCCACTACGCCCTCCCAGATGGCACTCTGGTAACCGAAGCCTTCCCAGGAGATGCCCCCACCGAGTATGAGTTTGACGAAGAAGGAAATCTGATTTCCTCCACCTTGGCCAATGGCCAGGTGACGTTGTACGAAGAGGGCAGACCAATCCTCATTCTGGATACCAAAGGCAGAGTCACCACCATCAATACTTACAACGAAGCCGGTGAGGTGGTGAAGACGACCTTGGTTGCCGCCAGGCAGGAGGTAGGCGAGAAAATCCTCCAGGCGAGGGAAGAGGTGATCCGGCGTAGCGCCCAGGCCCTTGAAGAACTGGCGAAGCGCAAGGGCCTTGCCATTGTAGATCTGGAGAGTCGGATTTCAGATGCTCGGAACACTCTCCAGGGTCAGCTGAGCCAACTGAGTCAGCAGTTGAACGACCTGGAAGGACAAAGGATGCGTGGAAAGAAGGCCAAGAGGGCCAAGTCTAACGCGCTCGATCAAATGCGAAACGCCATGGGCCAGGTAAGCGGTGCCCTCTCCAACTTGGATCAGCAGTATACGCAGGCCCTGGCCGAGCTGGAATCTCAGGTGGCCTCGGTGCGCCAACAGGTAGAGACGGAATCCAACAGGGCCTTTGCGGAGATCAATGCAAAAGAGGCCGAATTCATCAGAGCCATCCTCCGGCAAGAGATCCACCCCATCCTGTTTAACACCTTCCGAAAGACGATTGGCAGGGATCCTTCGGAAAGCGAAGTGAGCCTCTACGTGGAGCGTCTGTACCAGCGTTCCGCCGGCGATCCAAACGCCGCCCTGGACCTGGTCACCCTACAACAGGAGATCCAGGTCCTTCCGGACTACCAAACTCGGTTGAATGAGATCGCATCCATCAAGCGTCAGGTGACCGACTGGCTTCAAGGGTACCTGCGAGCTTCTCCAGAGGAAAGGGCTGCCCTCTGGGGTGCCCTCGCTCTTTCATCGGAAGAGGTCGTTCCTCTCTCTGTCTCAGACGTAAGCCGAATTCTCGAGTGGATCAACTCCCGATCCCTCCACTTTGGTCATTCGGCCTTTCTGGCCTTGAAAGAGTTGCTGGCAGCTCTAGGGGTCGAGGTAGATGCCGTTACCCTTGCCAAAGAGGCGATTTTGATCGATGTCCTCATTGGGGTTCTTAATCCGAAGGCGAATCCCAAGGGAGATTTGGTCATTTCCCTCTTCTCTCTACGGCGGGTGGCCAAGATCCACGGGGTATCCACTACCCCTTCCCGTGTTGGTTTAAGCGATCTACGTGACCTGCTGTCCGCCGGTCCTTTGATTGCCCATGTCAATGGCAATCACTACATCCTAGTATCTTCCATCGCGGCCGATGGCGTCGTTACCTACCGTGAGCCTAACCAAGGTCCCATGGGACAGACGCTTACCATGACTCAGGCAGAGTTTCTGAAGCAGTGGCAGGGTGCCATCCTTTCTCCGCGCGCACCCCCGCATGCCTACCAGGTGCTGACCGATCAAGAGTCACAGGCCATTACCGGCTCGTTCTTCCCCTTCCTCTTCCTCATCTTTGCCTTCATCGGCCATGCCATTGGCGCTGCCGTTACCGCCGTTATAGGTGTCATCGGATCCATCCTATCCTCCCTGGGCTCCCTTATCACAGGGATATTCCAATCCTTCGGGGCGATGTTCTCCGGATTCTTTCACGGCTTAGGGGCGATCTTCTCCGGAAACATCCTAGGGGGCCTGGCCATGATTGGCCAAGGCCTCTTCTCAGGGGTATTGGGCCTTGCCTCGGCTGTCTTGAATTTCGGTGCCGGACTCTTTGGCTTGGGCTCCTTTGGCGAACTGTTTACCTTGGCTGGCCTGAAGACCTTCCTGGTTAGCACCGTCGTCCTACAGGGCATCAGTATGGCGGTCTCCAAAGGCCTCGAAGCCCTCGGCGTCAACCCAACCGTCGCTGCCTTGGCAGGCGCCTTTGTCTCTGGAGGCGTAACCGGGGCGCTTAGCCCGCTTAAAGGGGTCTCCATGCTCCGAAACGTCCTGGGCAGCGCCCTGGCCTCCACCGCCATCGCCGGCACCCAGATTGGCCTGGTGAAGACTGGCTTGGACCCCACCCTGGCTGGGATTGCCGGAATTGGTGTTGGCTCTATCGTGGGCAGCCTCACCGTTGGAACTCAGGTTCCCTTGAAGGACGCGGCTGGGAATCTCGTGGAGAGGAATGGACAGATCGTGATGCGGACCATCCCGCATGGTTTGGGGGCACTCAGTGTTACCCTGAAGACCCAACTGCTTCCTAACCTGGCTGGTGAGCTCGCCTTCTACGGAATCCAGAAGCTTGGCCAGAGTTTGAATTTGGATGCCCGCCTATCCGGCCTGATTGGGATTGCCGTAAGAGCCACCTCTTCCAATTTTGTCGGAGGACTCTTCGATCCAAGAAGTGGTGGGGTTTTGGCCAACCTCAAATCTAGCCTTCAAAAGGGACTCGCCGCTATCGGCTTCGATTTCGGTGGGAAAACCAGCGACCCTGTCCTGGGTTCTCTGGCGAGCAAGGACATTGCCAAGTCTGTTGAGTCTGGTTTGGGAGCGAAGGGGCTCTTTTCGAACATCTTTGGTCTCCTGGGTAGGACGCTGCTCATGCCCTTCAACGTGGTCGGCGGAGTGGTCCAAACCGTCCTGCGGAGTGTGACCAATTTTGGCTCCATCATTCAATCGAAAGGAATCATCGGTGCCTTCGAGTCTCTGGCCACCTCCATCTTCAGCCGCGAAACCCTTGAGCGAATCAATGATCTGGGAGGCATCTTGAACCTCTTCCAATCCACTTCGAAGAATCCTACCACGCTGGTAACCGGCGAACAGGCCCAGGAGCTTAAGATCAGCGAGTCCACCTCTCTCTTCTTTGACCTCCTTGGGAGTTTTATCGGGAAGAAAGAGGGGGGCGTGACACAGATCGGCACCTTCGGCACCGATTCCTCGGGCAAATGGGCTCTCATCGCCGGAAAAGTCATCGCAGCCATTCTGGGCAACCTCACCTTTGAGGGTGAAGTTCGCGACGGCCAGCTTTCAAAGATGACGATTCGAGATTCAAGGGGCGTTGTCGTTGAGGGAGATGCAGGAGGAGATCGGCCCATAGATGAACGGGATATCGAGGGTCGGAGGCCGCCTGTCATCGTTATCAAAGGTCCTGACCCAGAGGAACCGGATCCACCCAAAGCTCCAAAGTCCAAAGACTTAGGTAGCTTTTGGAAGATTGCCCTTCGGGTAGCTGCCATCGGGTTAAAAATCTTCCTAAACAGGGGCCAAGCTGTCAAGGCCGAGGTCCAGGTCCCGCAGGGCACCGGCTCTGGCGGCTCCGGCCCAGCTGGACCCCTCTATGCGCTGGTAGATGGATTTGGTCCAGATGACAGTTCCTACGTTCAGAACTTAAAGACCGACCTCGGGAAGCCCGATACCATTACCACATCACTTTTCGAAGGAGATTTCCTGGAAAACACCGAGAGATGGCTTGAGGAGGTTCGGTCTCCGGAGGAAAGGGAGGAATCTGTAGCGGAGATCATATCTGACTTTGACAGCCACCTACCTTCCGCTTCGCAGGGCGGATCAAGGCCGATTGTTGGCATGGGTTATTCAGGTGGTTTTGCCCCTCTGGTGGAAGCGATTGCCAGAAGACGTTATAACGCGGAGGCCCTTGTGGGTTTAGGCGCGGCGACAAAATTACTCGGTGGTCTTTCAACCGAAATGGCAAGAGAGGTTCTAGCCTTTCTGAGGAGTGGTCCCGCCGGAAGCGTTTCGGAGTCTTTGGCCAAGGCCATCAAGAATCTTCCCTCGGGGATCTCGTCCCTTATCGGAACCTCCGTTAAGAGAATCGTGAATGTGTGGGGCACAGAAGATATCTTGAAAAAATTTGGAATTGCAGGAAAACGCGATTCATTGGCTGGGGTCAAGACCTACAACGTGGAGATTGAGGGAGCCACCCACTTCGATTACATGAGGCGAAGCATAACCGAAGAGAAGAACCCTCCTGACGAGAAGAATCTCCAAATCAGCAAGTTCGTTACGCAGCTCATCCTCAACTCCCACGATGAGGCAAAACTAGACAGTTATCTTGCGCAGCATGCCATACCCGGTGTTGATGGGGTTTGGAGGCACACGCCCTTTATCGTCTGGATCAACCGTCTCAAAGACGCCGTTGGCCTACTGGCCTTTCCTTTTTCAAATCCATCCCAGTCCTCACTTCCAGTACCTCCACCCTTCTAGCTTCTTATATGATATGTATGGGTACCATCTATGAAAAAAGCCACCCTGTAAAGTGATTTATCTATCTTCCTCCCCCCAAGTCCCACAGAGAGTTTTGCTAACCATCTATTCGTGCTCGAAGGCACATGAGCTCAGATTCAGCCCCAGAGGTCCCAATCATTTCCTCGGGCTTAACGGCTTGGCCCAGGTACTTGAAGCGGGCTCCTCTGGACATTCTCTCTAATCTCGCTTGGGCAAAAGGACTTCCCATCATGCAACACCTTATAGATCCCGACCAAGAGCTTCCGAGCCACCGCTGTGATGGCCTTCCCGTGCCCCTTCCCCTGGGCCAGACGCAGATAGCACTGGCGCAAAGGACCGGGACTGCGCATGGCGTGGAGGGCGTTCTGGATCAAGATCCACCGCAAGTGCCGACTCCCCTGACGCGTGATTCCTCTTCCATGGCGCGTGTTGGCGCTTTGGTAGACCCCAGGAGCCAATCCGGAATAGCTGACCAGTTGCTTGGCTGTCGGGAAGCGGGAGATCTCCCCAATCTCCGCCAGAATGAGCAGCGCCGAGAAGATCCCGATACCCGGGATCGTCCTCAGGCGATCCGCCTGAGGGTACTCCTTGGCGATGAGACGCAGCTGCTGATCAATTCGCGTAATCTGGCCGTTGAGGAACTCCAGATGCGCCAGGCCATCGTCTCGCTGCCCAGCAAACACGGACGGCAAGGAGACAGTGGCCAGGTAATCTTGGCCCTTTCGACCGAAGGGATCTGTCCCTGGGCACGTCAGGTTGACCTTAGCCAAAACCGTGGTCAACCGGTTCTTCACCCGGGTGCGGTCATGCACCAAGCGCATCCGGTGACGCAAGAGCTCTCGCAAGTCTCGAATAGGCGGCAGGGGAACATAACTCGTCGGCAACAGGTTGGCTCGCTGAAGATCGCAGAGCACCTCAGCGTCAATTCGATCCGTCTTAATCCTTGCCGAGGCAATCGCGCGAACTTTCAGGGGATGAGCCAGTTCTACCCGGCAACCCAGCCGTTCCAACGTCTCATATATCCAAACATAGTTGGTCGTAGCTTCCAAGGCGACCATCACCGGTTCTCCTTCACAACGACTGAAAAATCGGCCAAGGGCCACCGGGTCGTTTGGAACCCGACCGCGTTGGATCAGATGCCCCTCGGCGTCTTTTAAGCAAATGACGCTCATTGACCGATGCAGATCCAATCCGGCATAATACGGCAT
>CAYJSX010000080.1:5925-6260 GCA_964372575.1 uncultured Planctomycetia bacterium | reverse complement strand
TCCACCCCCTGAGAGGCGTCCACCACGAGGAGGGCTCCCTCGCAGGCCCGCAGAGACTTCGCCACCTCGTAGGAGAAATCGACGTGGCCTGGGGTGTCGATCAGGTTGAGGAGGTATCTCTGGCCCTCGTGGGCATACTCCATCCGGACCGCAGAGGCCTTGATGGTGATCCCCCTTTCCCGCTCCAGGTCCATGTCGTCCAAAAGCTGCTCCCGGAATTCCCGGGGGCTGATGGCCCCGGTGGCGAGGAGGAGGCGGTCCGCCAGGGTCGATTTGCCGTGGTCGATGTGGGCGATGATGCAGAAGTTCCGAATCCGCGAAATCTCCATCGAGTT
>CAYJSX010000080.1:0-5915 GCA_964372575.1 uncultured Planctomycetia bacterium | reverse complement strand
AGTTATTCACAGATGGGGTCTGACCCCATCTGTGGAAAACTTAGGGCGCGGCAAGTTGGCGGCCGACCCGCTGGCCGAAGGCGAGCAGTGCCTTCAAGGCGGCTTCGGTCTTGGCCTCGGCGTAGATCCGAAGGAGCGGCTCGGTGCCGGAGGGACGCAGGAGGAGCCAGCTTCGGTCTTCCAGGAAGAGCTTCACCCCGTCGGTGGTGTCGATCTCGGCAAGATTCAGCCGGCCGGCGAGCTTTCTCTTGCCCGTCAGCGTCTTGGCCCATTCCAAAAGGCGCACCCGGTCAAGAGGACGCGAGAGGGTCAAATCGGCCCGGCGGTAAACCCAGCGCCCGAACGTCTTCCTCAAACCCCGGAGGATCTCGCCCAGCCCCTGGCGGCGCATCGCCATCATCTCGAGGATCAACAGGCCGGCCAGAAGGCCGTCCCGCTCCGGCGGGCAGCCCTTGAAGCCGAAGCCGCCCGACTCCTCACCGCCGAAGAGGACGTCTCTGGTGCGAATGAGGCGGGCGATGTGCTTGAAGCCAACCGGCGTGCGCCGGAAAGGGACGCGATACTGCTTGGCGATCGCCTCCATCACATTGCTTCCAGCGACGGTGGTCACCACCATTCCCTTCCAGCCCCGGTCCTCCAGAAGGTGCCATACCAGCAGCGACATCGTCTCCTGGGAGGAGATGAAGCGGCCGTCAGGCCCCACCACGCCGGCCCGATCCGCGTCCCCATCGGTGGCCAATCCGACGTGGCAGCGGCGGCTTCGCACGAGGCGGGAGAGCTTCTTCAGATGCTCCCCCACCGGTTCAGGGCGATGATGGCTCGGAACCGGCCCAGACCCCTTCTCCACGGGGATGATGGTGAGCCGGCTTCCTTTAACCACTCGCTGCAGAAGGTCATCACCGGCCCCTCGCATCGAATCGTAGGCCACCCGGAACAGGGCCTTCTTCAGCACAGGCCAGGCAACGTACCGGCGCAGAAAGGAGAGGAACCTGGCTCAAAGATCGACCCGCTGGATGGAGCCCCTTCGAATCCCTTCGGCCAGCTCCACCCGGCGGATTGGAGTTGAAAAGAGGCGCTTCTCTATCCAGTGGGTCATGGAAGACTCGGCTGGCCCAGCATAGTAAGGTTTGAATTTGAGGCCGTTGTAGGTGAAGGGATTATGGCTGGCGGTCACCACCACCGCGCCGATGGCGCGGAGCTCCCGGATGGCAAAGCTCACCGCCGGCGTTGGGGCCGGGCCGTCGGTCAGCAGAACGCGCAGGCCATTGGCCGCCAAGACCTCGGCCACCGCTTCGGCAAAGCGGTCCCCCCCGGGCCTGGTGTCAAAGCCCACCAGGACGGTTCTCTTGCGCCCTGGGGCGGGGTGGCTCTTGAGGTACAGGGCTATCGCTTGCGAGACGGCCCGAACGTTGGGCAGGGTGAACTCTTCGGCCACCAGGGCCCTCCACCCGTCGGTGCCAAACCGAATAAGAGGAGAGAACGCTTCTCTCGGGGACACTTCATTGCTCCTGCAGCGAGAGAAGTGTCCTTTGAAGAAACGGTCTCATGTTGGTTGGCCCCGCAAGGAGGCGATCGCCTGGCGGATGTTGGCGGCCCGAAAGAGATAGGTCCCGGCCACCATGACGTCGGCTCCGGCGTCTCGCGTTTGAGCCGCTGTCTTGTCGTTGATGCCGCCGTCCACCTGGATGTGGCGGTCGAAAACCTTGCGCAGGGCCTCGATCTTGTGCAGTACCTCTGGCATGAAGGCCTGGCCGCCAAAGCCGGGGTTGACCGTCATGAGGAGGGCCAGATCGATCTCATCCAGGCAAGGGCTCAAAACCTTCCAGTCGGTCTGCGGGCGCAGGGCCACCCCTACCTTGGCCCTGGCCGCCCGGATCTGCTGGACCACCTTCGATAAATCTTGGCAGGCCTCCGCGTGCACCGTGACCCGATCGGCCCCTGCCTCCACAAAGGAGTTGAGGTAGCGATCCGGATTCTCGATCATGAGGTGCACATCTAAGGGAAGCTTGGTAACCGGCCTTAAGGCGGCTACGCCCGAAGGTCCGATGGTGAGGTTCGGGACAAAGTGCCCGTCCATCACATCCAGGTGAATCCAGTCGGCGCCGGCCTGTTCCACCCGGCGCGTCTCCTCGGCCAGTCTCCCGAAGTCGGCCGCCAGCATGGAGGGGGCAACGAGGATCCGCATCCTAGGCCGTTCCCAAGAACCGCTCCAGGCGGCTGGAGACCTTCTCCTTGACCGGCCCGACCACCGCGAGACTCAAGCGGCTGGGCTGAAGGATCTTGCGGGCCGCCTCTTGGAGGTCGCCGATCCTGACATGGGCAACCTGATGCAGAATATGCTCCACCGGCTCGATCCGCCCTAAAAGCATCTCGCACTCCCCCACCCAGCACATGTGGTCCACGGTATCCTCAAGGGAGAAGAGGACCTGGCCCACGAAGAACTCCCGGGCCTGTTCAAACTCCTTGGGGGTTACCCGCTGGCGGCGGATCGCCGCCAGCTCCTTCAGGATGAGGGCCAGGCATCGGACGAGATGCCTGTGCTCCACGCCCGCCGAAATGGAAAAGAGTCCGGTGTCCTTGAAGCGCTTCACCTGGGAGCCGATCTCATAGGCCAGGCCTTTTTGCTCCCTCACTCTTTCAAAGAGCCGGCTCGACATGTTGCCACCCAGGACCACGTTGAGGAGATTGAGCGCCTGAACCGAGGGGTGATTCCGCGGGAAGGCATGAAACCCCAAGCACAGGTGGGTTTGCTCCGTCTCTTTGGATTCAATTTTAAAACGGGCCTTGCGCTGGATCTCCCGCACCTTGGCAAAGGGCTGCGGGCGGCCGGGTGGAACCTGCCCAAACAAACGGCTGACCCCCTCGACGAGCCGTCGGTGGTTCAGCCGGCCGCAGGCGGCCACCACGATGTTGCGGGGACAGTAGAACCGGCGCTGGTAGCCGGCCAGATCGCCCCGGCGCAGCCTTAGGACGGTCTGCTCGGTTCCGGCCAGACTGAAGCCCAAGGGGTGTCTGGGCCAGAGGAGATTGTTCAAAAGGTCGTGGACCGACTGCATGGGAAGATCCTTGTACATCCGGATCTCCTCCACAATGACCGAGGCCTCCTTCTGAATCTCCTTTGGGGCAAGCGCAGGATGAAGCACCATGTCCGAGAGAACCTCCACTGTTTTCTCGAGCTCCTTGGGCTGAACCTTGGCCCACAGGCAGGTGAACTCCTCATCGGTGAAGGCGTTCAGCGTCCCCCCCCTTCCCTCGATGGCGGTCTTGATGGCCCGGGAGGAATAGTGGCGGCTTCCCTTAAAGAGGAGATGCTCGAGGAAATGGGAGATCCCGTTGATCCGGCGGTTCTCGTAGCGGCCGCCGGCCGCGATCCACAAGCCGATCGCCACCGACTCGGCCTGGGGGCGGGGGGCGCTTACCACGCGAAGGCCGTTTTCCAGAACGGTCCGATGATAGACCTGGCGCCGAACACGAAGGATGGGGGTCACAAAAATCTCCTTAGGCCTTTTGTGGCGGAAAGCTTGGCCACGATCTTCCTCACCGCCTGGGCCTGGGCCTTGTGGCAGACCAGGGTGGCATCGCCGGCGGCCACAACGATGAGATCCTTTACTCCGATCGTGGCGATGAGGTGCCCGGCCCGCCCTACCAGGATCGAGCCTCCGGTTTCTAACCCGACGTGAGAACCCAGCACAATGTTCCCCTCGGGGCCCGGAGAATGGAGAAAGGCCAGAGAGTTCCAAGAACCCACGTCGTCCCAGGAAAACTCGGCCGGAACCATCCAGACGTGCCTCGAGCGCTCCAGGACGCCCACATCGATCGAGATCGTGGGAAGCTGCCGGTAAAGACTGCTCAGCCGGCGGCGGCCTTCGGCCGTTCCCCAAACCCTTTGAATCGCCTCCAGGCCGTGGTACAAACCAGGCAGCCATTGCCGAATCGCCGCCAGAATCACCTGCCCCCGCCAGCAGAAGATTCCGCTGTTCCAAACGATCCCGGTCTTCTTGATCAGCCGCTGGGCCGGGGCAAGTTGCGGCTTCTCGATGAAGCGCTTTACCCGGAAGCCGCCCGGCGGCGCGGCCCCTCCCATTGGCTCGATGTAGCCAAAACCGGTGGCCGGATAGGTGGGCTTGACGCCCAGGCAGACCAATCCGTCCTGGTCCACCGCGAGCTGAGCCGCCTTCCGGACCGTCGCCTGGAACTCTGAGGTGGGCGTGATCAGATGGTCAGCCGGCAAAACCAGGACCACCGCTTCAGGATCTTCCTTTAATATCGCGACCGTCCCCAGGCCCACCGCCGCGGCCGTGTTTCTGGAAGCCGGCTCCACCAGGAAATGCCGGGGCGATATCCCCCGAAGCTGTCTGCGAACCAGCAGGGCCTGGTTTCTGGTGGTCACCACCACCGTCTGGGAAACCGGCACCAACCCCTTCAGGCGCTCGGCCGCCAACTGAAGGAGCGAGTGCTTGGACCCTAAGCGCAGCGTCTGCTTGGGGTGCTTCCTCCGAGACAGGGGCCAGAGTCTTTCCCCACTGCCCCCGGCCATGATGATGGCCCACAACCGCGATGGCCGATTGCGGGTTGTGGGTTGAAATCTCTTACCCATGGCAGGCCCTCCTCAAGGGGCGGATAAATCGGGCCGCCGCGGCGGCGGGCGAGCCCTGGGAGCGCCCGATCGCGTCCAAGAGGGCCGAACCGATGATCACTCCATCGGCCAGCCGGACCACTTCCCGCACCTGCTCCGGCTTCGAGATCCCGAAGCCGACACAAACCGGAAGATCGGTCATCCCTTTAATGAGCCGGAGGTGCGAGGCCAGGGACTTCGGCAAAGAGGCCCGGGCCCCGGTCACACCGGTCAAGCTCACATAATAGATGAAGCCCTGGGTGGCCTTCGCGATGCGGGCCAGGCGCTCGCGCGGGCTGGTCGGGGCGGCCAGGAAGATCGTGTCCAAGCCCCGTCCCCGGGCCGCCCGAATAAGCTCGCCGGCCTCTTCCGGCGGCAGGTCTGGGATCATCACGCCATCCACCCCGGCCGAAACCGCGTCCCGGCAGAAGGCCTTCACCCCGTACTGGAGCACCGGATTGACGTAGGTGAGGATGGCGATCGGAAGGATAAGGCCCTGCCGCCGCAGACGCTCCACCGAACGGATCACCCCGTGGGGTGTCACCCCGTGATCCAGCGCCTTTTGACTGGCCGCCTGGATGGTTGCGCCGTCGGCGAGCGGATCTGAGAATGGAATCCCCAACTCCAGCAGGTCCACCCCGCCGGCCTGAAGGCTCATGGCCAAAGGACCCAGGGCCTTGGGGGAGGGAAAGCCGACGGTCAGAAAGGCCACCAGGGCCTTTCTGCCCTGCCGGCGCAGTCTCTTAAAGGTGGCGTCGATCCGATTCATAACCCGCCACCACCTCCACATCCTTGTCTCCGCGGCCCGAGAGATTCACCACCACCACCGACCTGGCCGGCAACCGCTGGGCGAGCCGCATCAAGAAGCCGAGCGCGTGCGAGGGCTCCAGGGCCGGCAAGATCCCCTCGGTCTGGGCAAGCAAATGAAAGCCGGCCAGCGCCTGCCGGTCGGTGACCGCCGCGTACTGGGCGCGCCCGCTCTTCTTGTAGTAGGCGTGCTCAGGGCCGACCCCAGGTTAGTCGTGACGTGCCGCGATCGAATGGGCCCCCAGGATCTGCCCCTGCGCGTCCTGAAGGAGAAGCGATTTGGCTCCATGCAGAACCCCTGGCGTTCCCTTGACCAGGGTCGCCGCGTGGGGCCCATGGGAAAGACCCCGGCCAGCCGCCTCCACGCCAATCAGCCGGACCTTGCGGTCCTTGAAGAAGGGATGGAAGATACCGATGGCGTTGGAGCCCCCGCCCACACAGGCGATCACGTAGTCTGGAAGCCGGCCTGTCTCTCTCAGGATCTGGCGCAGGG
>CAYJSX010000079.1:4090-6269 GCA_964372575.1 uncultured Planctomycetia bacterium | reverse complement strand
CTCCAACCGCTTAAGCTCTTCGTCTGTGGCAGGATTCGCTTTGTCGCTTCGCAGTGCCAAATCCAGCTGCTTAAGGAAAGAAATGAAATTGTCTTCTGCAGACTCTCGCTCCAGAACCGGAAGAGGTGGACGAAACCTTTTCGCCGCTTCCATAAAGGAAAGAAGAACGACATCTGTTTTGCTTCCAATCGGCTGAATCCTGAAATCGTTGATCCCTTGACGGCCAAATCCGGCCAACAGGTTAAGCAGCCTCTTTTGCCCATCAGGGTCTATCGGAATCTCAAGAACGGCATAATAGGGTAGTTCAGGCGCAACAGATATTTCGATGAACCGAAGAAGCTTCAGTCGTTCCTCATCTCTTAACGTCTCAAAAACCGAAGGGCCAAGCACCACCACCGTAGGCTGCCTAACCCCTTCCTCCTCTACCCTGAGCCTCCAGCGCTTGGCGAACTGTCGGACGGTGCTGCTCATAGCATCGCGAGCCGTTTTGGAACCGTTGAGGGCAACAAGGGTTTCACCCCCAAACTGATAAAGAAATATCCGCTTCATAGAAGACAACTCCTTGGGCAGCGCCTTTAGCTGGCCAAAAGCCTCTTTTGCATACCTCTTAGCGTCCAGGGGACCTGAGGTTCCCTTGCCCATCTTGGCGAAGTTCGCCGCCATTTCAAACCTGGAGGCGATGGCTGTCAGTTCAAATTCCAGCGTCCTGCGCAAAACAGGGTTTGGCACCGAAGCCAACTGTCTGATAATCTTGCTCATTTCCCCCTTCTGATTCATTATGCCCCTCGTGACCTGCCGCGCTCGATCCGAACTTGGCACGGGCACCTCTTCAAAAGCCTGAAGCTCCCTCTCTATCGCCTCAAGAAGTCCCCGGAGGGCCGGCGCCAACCACTCGCCTGCCTTGCGAGCCTCCTCCGCCGTCACCTCCTCCAGCCCGGCGGCGTCTTCTTTCTTCCCCTGTTCAGCTTGGGTTAGAACTCTCAGAGATAGGGGTAAAACCCATCGCGTACCCTCTGAGTCTGTGCGAACATAGGGAGGCAATAAGTTAATGGTAAAGTCCCCCATCGGCTTTTCCAAGATCGACTCCAAGAGAGTGGGATTGGAAACATCGATTCCATTGTCATCAAGCAAAGAAGACACCTGGATCGGCTCGGGATGCCCCTCCAAATTAAGTACCAGCAGAGTCCCCTGCCTTGCAGGCCACCGGCGATAAGATAAGCCGTGTTCGTTGTAGGCGTGAATGAGCATTCTTATGTAGGCCTTAAGTGTTTCCTGAATCTCTCCGATGGCAACTGGCCAAGGCACAGCCGAATCAAGCTCTTTTTTGAATGGCGTCAAGAAAATGACCAATCCGCTGCCAAACTTATCTGTCTGGAAGGAGACGATCCACTGAGTCTCCCTCGAAAGAGCCCCACCTTTTGACAAAGCGTCAGCTATGGCCGCTTGCTGAGCTTCTTCTTTCTGAGGGAAAGTGAACCGCGCAGAGGCGGCTGGCCTGGCTGCCCTCTCGCTGCGCCAAACCAAAGAGACGGGAATATCCCCAGGAGGGCCTGTCATTTTCTTTACCTGGCGAGCAATCTCGGAAGAAAGCTTATCTGAAAGCCAGGGCCCGCCGATGGCAACCTTCCCCTCCTCCAGCCCGGCGACGGCACCGTCCCGCCCACTGATCTGCCTTTTGACTTCTTTTCCTTTCGGTTCTTTCGGCTCTTTTAAGGCTCGATCGTCTTCAATCTCCTCCAGCCCGGTGGGCCTAGCGCGGGGTTGGATTAACAACGAAACGACCACCCGGGTTCCTGTAAAGCTCGCCCCCATAAAAGAAAGGGGCGAGACGGCAAAGGATGTAGCTGGCTCTGAAACGATTTTTGAAAGTACTGTTTTCCCTCGAAACGCCTCTGCCATCGAGCCGGGCGTGACCACTTCATGGTGGAAGGCGCCGGCAGGTACCACACGAAGTTCGAATTTCGATCCCTCCTGAATAGCGGCGGCCATCGCCTCATAAAGGCGTAACAGCGTAAGAAGATAGCTGCCTAAGCTCTGACCTTTAGCAGCCGCGGGCACTGGAACGCGCCAAAGTGCTACCAGATCAACCGGTATGATGTAGGCGCGAAAAAACCGTCCCCCCCTGCTCCGTTCAACAGAAACGATCCATCTGACAGAAGACGGAGGAATGGCCGAATTT
>CAYJSX010000079.1:0-4080 GCA_964372575.1 uncultured Planctomycetia bacterium | reverse complement strand
AAACTGCCTTCAAGTTAAGCTCTGAGGTCCAACGCTTTCTCGCCTTAAGTTCCAGTTCCACGGTCCTAAAGCCCTGCTTGGTTTCAGCTGTGGGCAGATGCAGCGTCATCCGTACTTCCCTGGGAGACTTTTTCATCCTCTTAAGGGCCTTTTTTAGTTCTGGAACCAGATCGCCCCATTCCAACGGGCCCAGCACGGCCAGACGTTCCTCCAGCCCGGTGGTGGGAAATAAATCAGCCACAGATGCTTGAACCTCTGAAAAAGAGCTTCCTCCACTCTGGACAGATACCACAAGACTCTGCAGACGGTCATGCTCTCGACGCATCTGTTCTACATCCAATTTGCGAATCGCTTCTTCCAGCGGCTTGCCATTCTCCGGAATCGCTCCGTTTTTATGCAGCTGCAGTTGACGGAGTAACTGATCCACGAATCGACCGTATAAAGCAGGATTAATCGAGGTCATGTCCACATCTTCATCCAATTCCGAGCGTGGAAGTTCCAGCAATCGGCCCCCGGAGGAAGCCACCAGATACAGCAATTCTGGATCTCCGGCCAGTCCAAACGTTTTCATAGAAGGAAGCGTCTGCTGCAGTGCTGACGCCGAAAAAACCTTGGACCCCGACTGGACATCCTGAATCCCTCCGATTTCCGGGAACGAAAGTCGGACCAGTGGGTTGAACAGAAAATACTCGATATAGTTGTGAATGCCCAGCTCCATCGTGGCAGCGCCAGAAACAAAGCGGGACCCGACCACACCACTGTAGCCCTCTAACAGAATCGGGGCGGCAAAGTTCGGGATCTCGGTCATTCGCTGAGAACTGTCGGAATCGGACATGACCACTAGATCCGACTGCTCCTGCAACGCCGTCCGCATTCCAAAATAAACCGCTCCCCACTTCATGCTCTCCCGTGAAGAATTCAAGGCAGGCGCCAGAGGACTATGCGCCTGAACCGCCTCCTCCAAGCGCAAATATCGGAACTGAATGCGGCTGAGATCGATGTCGGCCTGTTGATGCTGTGCTTCCAAAATCGGAGCCAAACCCTCTTCCGGTTTGTCGTCCACAACGTACAGGACAAAAGAAACCTGTTTATCTGGTGGAACCAACTCCAACAATGCTTGGAGTTCGTTCAACTTTCCGGTGATTGAATTCTGTTTTTGGATACGCCCGGCTCCTTTATGGAAAGCGGGAGCTACAACGGCAATCTTCAGGGGCTCTTGGCGCGCTTCCAGAATTTCCCCCCAATTTTCTTGGGCACTTTTCTGCAATGCAAGGACTCGATCCGCCGCGTCCGCATGGTTGCCGCGCAACCGATCCAACGCTAATCGAATACCGGGACTCATCGCCCGAACCAAAACGTTCTCCTCCAGCCCGGATCGTTCTTCTGGCTCCGGTGGCAAGTCCCGAGGGTGCGTGCGCACCTCGAGGATCACAGGAATAAAACCATCTTTTTGCACCTCTGTTTGCACCTCTAAAGGGAGGTTTGCAAGGGGCGGTAACTTAAAAACCCTGGTCATCGTCTTGTCTCTTAAGGGGAAAGGGGGTGACGAAAACCGAGCGGGCTGTAACAACTTCCAGTCGGTTAGGCTGGGGCTGGCAATTCTAAATTGAATCTCTCGAGGCTGCTCCATATCGCCGCTCACAAGTGCCATGTCTTGCTCATAGCTGATGCGAACAATAGGAAAAAACACATCTTTTCCGCCTGGCCCTTGACCCTTCGCCACCTTGCCTTCGATCTTGAATGAGAAGGGGCCTGCCTTATTCTCCCCCTGGGCAGAGAAATGGCTCCCCTGAGCCAAATCTTCGGACTGGGGCCTTAAGGGAATTGAGAGCTCAAGTTGGTTTTGGTCATCAAATAAGCTACGAACAGCCCGCCCGAAGTCACTGGTGGGAAGAATCTTCTGCCGTTGGATCTTCTCCTCTGGCGGAGGTGGAGATCTTAGAGGGAATTTTTCCTTCTCTGCCACTGCCAGCCGGCGTTCTGCCTCTTTAAAGAGATTTTGCGCCTTTTCTAAGATGGTCTCTGCTTCCTCCCCTAAGCGATTGGGAAATCGAGCCGCTGCCTTCTCCAGAGTCAGATCGCCTTTGAGGTACTGCTCTACCGCCTCCATCTGGGGCCACCAAAGCCTATGCTTAACCCCCATCTGGGCCGCCACCAGCACCCGCATGGCGTCTTTAACGGTTTTCAACCAATCTCTTTCGTTTCCGGCTTGCAAGTTCCTGTTGAATAACTCTTGGCTCAGCGGAACCAGCTCCTTCATCCGACTATTGGGATCCCCCCCAAGGTACTGAATAAGATCCTTGACTCCTCCTCGAGGTAATGGGCGATTCCGTTGGATCGCGGTCGCCACCCGTGCGGCCCCTTGAACATCCTCCTCCAGCCCGGCGGTGGGGTGGGCGCGGTCGGAGCCACCGGTGAGGGACTCGAGCAGTTGTTCCTTGGTGGTGGGAGATTCTTCGAGGCCGGTTTGGCGGAGCGCCGAGTCGCCTGGTGCAGCTTCCTCTAGCCGCAGCCGAAGGGCGAAGGCAGGGGAAGGCGGGGCCAGGGTAAGGGAGAGAGCGAGGGCCAAGGCCCTCTTTAACGGTTGGGGAGCCAGGAGGTTATCCATCGGGTTTGCTGTTACCAAAAGTATACATGATGGCTTAAGAAACTTCCATTGTTTTATTAAGAATTATATTACTATTAACGAATCGCCGCTTGGCGGGAGCGGATCTTTAAGACGACGAGCAGAACCACCAGGTAGCCGATCAGACCCAGGCCGGCGGCGAGGATGAGGTTGCCGGTGATGACGCCGAGGGTTACTTTAAGAACCCGCCCGGCCGGAAGCCAATCCCCCAGGAGCCAGGCCCCCAGGAGGTAGCTCCCGGTATAGACAAAGGGGGTGGTGAAGGGATTGGCGATGAGGGCCCCGGCCACCATGAGGGGGAGGTTGAGGCGCAGGATCGTGGCCGTGGCCGCTGCGGCGATGGCCCCGGTTCCTGGGATGATCCCTAAGGCCAGCCCAAGCCCAAAGGCGAGACCCATCTGGTGAGGTGTGCCTCGGAAATTAACGAGGGCCTTAAGCCTTCCCTTTAACCATTCGTTCATTTTAAAAATTTTGGGGTAAGGCCAAGGCTGAGCAGGCCCAGGGCAAGAATTGCGGTATTCAGTTGAACCGAGCGTAGGTGCAAGCGGTTGAAAGTAAACTGGATCGTTTGCTGATGGGTAGTCCCTTGAAAGCTGGACAGGTTCATCGTCCTCTTAAGCTCTCGGATCTGGGGATGAAGGACAAGGCTCGTGTAGAGGGTGAGGACCACCATAAGCCCCACTGGAATCTCCAAAAAAAGAGAACTCAGGGCGAAGTGGCGATTGAGGAATAAGAAGAAGAGGCTCCCCACTGCCACGGCAGCGCATGCCAACAGCCATCGGTCCACAGCAGGAAAAAGAATCCCGACCACCTTCCCTGCCTCCTCCTTGGGGAGATTCTTGAAGATCGCCGGTGTCACGACCCCCATGAAGAGGGCTAAGGATCCGACCCACAGCGAAAGGCCCATCAGTACACCCATTCTTAAAATCAGCATCAAAACCTTTTAAGGTCAGACCCCTTTCGGGGTCTGACCCTTTCTTACTCCAACCTCGACTTCATTCTTTGGTGGAGTTTTTAACCATGCCGCTGAAGGGTGCCAAGAGGTTCGTCAGCTCGGTGGGGATCACCCACTTGGTGGAGGCGCCAGCCCCCAGGGCCTTGAGCACCTCGAGGTATTGGAGCGACATCGTCTTGGCGTCCACATGCTTGACCGCCTCGAAGACCTTGGTGAGGGCCAGGGCGCGCCCCTCCGCCTCCAGGATGGCCGCCTGCTTGGAACCTTCGGCCTTCAGGATCGCGGCCTGCTTCTCCCCTTCGGCCACGGTGACGTTCGCCTGCTTCTGACCGTCTGCCTCCAGGACCATGGCGCGCCGGTTGCGCTCGGCCGCCATCTGCTTGTTCATCGATTCCTGGACATCCTTGGGCGGGGAGATCTCCCGAATCTCCACCGTCGTCACCTTGACGCCCCAGCGCTCGGTCACCTCATCCAGCTTGGTCCGGAGAACCTGGTTTAT
>CAYJSX010000078.1:0-6338 GCA_964372575.1 uncultured Planctomycetia bacterium | reverse complement strand
GGGGTGATTGGAAACGTGGTAGGGGAGGTGGCCGATTTCTTCACCTCCGCCACCGCCGCCGTGGGCAACCTGGTGACGAGCGCCGCGGACTTCTTCATGGGCGCCGTCGATCAGGTCGTGAATCTGTTCACGGGAACCCCCTCTATGGGGCCCGACCAGATGGCGGTGACACAGCCAACGACACAGCCGACAACCCCCACCCCGGCTGCCCAGGGCCAGGAGCCCTCCCCCAAGGTTCAGCAGACGATCGCCCCGGTGGAGACGCCTCAAACCCCCACCGCCCCTGAGGCGGCCCCCACCGTTCCCCAAGGAGCCGAGGTCCAGAACCCCACCGTTCCGACCGATGCCACAGGGCCTGCTCCGCTGGAAGGCCAACCCCAGGCCGGTCCGCAAACACCCAACCTTCAGCCCACTGCTCCTGCTGGCCAGGGCAAGCCGGCCGGCGATGTCGCCACCCCCGTCCCTAAGTTCGAGGCGGTGCAAGCCGTGACCACACAGGGGAATACCGCGGCTTCCACTGCAGACCACCCTGCGACCCAGATGCCGGCCGCTCAAGGGATCTTCCAGGATACAAGCCGTCCTCAGGAGGCCACAGCCAGGCCCGGCCAGGCCCAGGAGGTCACGCCCAACACCGCCGCGCAGATTACCTCAAATCAGGAGGCCCCCTCCCCCAAGACCATGACCCAGAGCGACCTTGTCATGCGGGATCTCTTCACCCGTGCCGGGGAGCTTGCCCTGGGTACCATTACCGGTTCCCCAGACTCTCCGCTCTCCATGAGCAACGTGTTGGCTACCACCGCCGCCTTCTTCCTCGATGCCGTGACTAGCGCCTTCTCCTTCTTCGGGGTTCCGACCGGTTCTGCCCAGCCGGCTTCTGTGGGTGCTCCCGCCATGAGCTCCCTTGCACCGACCTCTCTGGCGCTCCAGCTCGCCGCCGCTGCTCCTGGGATTACCCCTGGGCCAGAATCCACTTCGGATCTGACCCCGATGCCCAAGTTTGAGCCGGAACCCAGCTTGAATGCGACGCCGATCCCCAAGCTTGAGTCGGCAGGCGCTGGACCCTCTACGCTGACTCAGGTCCTGGGGAACCCCAACGTGGCTCTTGGGAAAACTATCCAGTTTGGATTGGAGGTTCTGACATCGGTGGCTGCTCCGGGCGCGGTGGCGATGGGTCAGTTCCTGGGGGAGAAGGCATTCGATCTGATGGCCGCCGGCGGACAAGGTCTGGGAGAACACCATCCCACCCTTGCTTCCAAGATTGTCGGCGAAGCCGCCAAGGGAGTGGGAGCCATTCTCTCTACGGTAGGCCTGATCACCCCGGAGCAGGGAAGCCGCGCCATCCAGAGGGGCGATGCGATCTTGAATGGATTTTTGGGAATTCCGAACGCACCGGGGTTGCAGGAGGTTAAGGTTACCGTGGGGACCGGCGGGGAGAGGGCTACCTACGCAGGTGTGCCCACCATTGAACTCGGGACCACAGGGACCGGCCCGGCCGAGAGGACGACCATAGGATTTTTCCTCGACACGCCACAAGGCAAGATTTCGGTACCTACGAGCCAGCTTCCCAACACCTTCCAGTTAACCTTCGAGAACTTAAGCGGGGAGATCATGACTTCTCCCGCTGTAACACGGCTCGTTACCTCGATCGACCGCAGCATCACCGCTTGGGTCCCAGGGGGAGAGCGCGGCACCCAGGTGGTCGAGGGGGCCCGGTTTGTCTACACCAGCGATGGAAACGGGAACTTCAACCTCTTGGCTCCCACCGGACTGCCTCGGATGGAGGTGGTAGGGATCGATGGAGCCATCCTTCCGGCTGCCCCTGTCCAGTTCCTTGGAGACCGGCGGCCGGATAACGCCGGATTTGACTTCTTCCGCCAGGTGGCCGCCCCCGGCGTCCAGTTGCCTGGTAAGGGAATGGCCGTTTCCAATAAAGATGGACAACAGACCCAGGTCGCTGTCCAAAACAACGTCATCTTGAACGCCCAGGGAGACGTCATCAACCAGGTGGAGATTCTGACCCCCGGCGACTTCAGCAACCATCGGGTCATTACAAGTCTCGTCCAGGACCTTCCCTTCCAGCCCAAGGAGGGGGGCGATGCGGTGACGAGGCCCGGCCGGACCCTGGCGGCCGTTGAAAATGGGGTCTTCAACCCCGATTCCACCCCGAGCTACCAACTGCGGGTGGGGCCGCCGGGTTCAGGGGAGTTTGTGGATGCCTTTCTCATGGCCAGGGCCAACGACGGGAAGCTTGGCTTTGCCCTGGTGGAGCAGGGAACAAGCCAGATCCAAGGGGTGACCGGGAAATTTCTGGATTCCTTCGGGCTTTCCCAGAACCTCTCCTACGACGTTTCCTTCGGGCCCAACGGCCAGCAGAGCTTCCTCAACCTCCGGGACGCCTTAACCGGCACCCCGGTCCAGCACGCCATGCTCGATGCCGGAAAGCAGGCAACCCTGGTTGTCACTCCGGCTGGGATGGGGGCCTTCCAGAACCCAGCGGCCTATAGTGGGCAGCTCCTCTCGGGGACCCAGTTCATCCAGCAGCAGATCCACTTCACCCCGGCTGGCGAGTTGGTTCCAGGGAATACCGTGTACAACGCCGACCGGATGGCCCAGGTGAACGGTCAGCTCCTCCACGTCTCCCGGGATGGACGCATCGCCGAGGGGGCTGTAGTGTGGAAGACGACCTTCGTCGAGATCGGCGGCGCCATGGCAGAGCGCCAGTCCCTCTTTAAGTACGGTTGGGACGCCCAGATCCGGGATGTCCGGCCCATGGATGCGATGGTCAATGCTACCGGCGCCTATCGGCCGGTTTCCCTTAAGGAGTTCCTTGGGAATCTTGGTCCGCTGGGCAAGGCGGCCGCCGAGAACCTTCCCTTTGACATCCAGGGCTATGCGCCGGTTCCGGCGGATCAGGCGGCCGTTGCTCCGGAGACCTGGATCCACGGAGATCCCAGGTGGCTCCTCAACCAACGGGGGATCGGCAGTGAGCTGATCCGGGACGCCAACGGACAGCCCTACCTGGACCTCGTCAAGCTGGGGGCGGTCAACGCCATGAACCGCGGACCCACCATGATCTTCGAGGGTGCCGGCCAGGCCCGAGAGGCCCCGAACCTCGTCCAGAATCTCTTCATTGATCCGACAGGACACCCGATCTTTGGCGGAGAGTTCACCCCGGGCCGCGGCGTGGCGCACTTTGGAATTGCAGACAGCAAGCCGGCCTTCTTCAGCACAATGCCCGGCGGCCAGTCGGGGTGGGTTACGTCCGGAGCGAACTTCCCGGTCTCCGGTGAGACCCCGATTGCCCTGGGGTTGAATGGCTCCTCGCACTTTATCAACCCCACCGCCCAGGGCTACGAGAACGCCTCCTTCACCATGGGGGAAAACGGGAGCTGGGATTTCTCGGCCTCTGTCCGAGGGTCAGACGGGGCCCTTATCTCCATGACAGCAGCGCCAGCTTCTCAATGGAACCTCAACGTCTTCCAGCGCGGAGACTTCTCCCGGGAGGTGTATCCCCAGGACCTGAGCATCGTGGGGATCCAGAGGGTCACCACAGACTCGGCCAGCGGAAACGTCGGGATTCTCAACAACCAGATGGGCTTCAGTCCCGACCCCGGCACCACCGTCACCACCACCTTTGAGGCAGGCGTGAATCCGGCGACCGGAAAGGTGGGTGTTCTTAACCTGCCTGCCTCCGGTGAGGGGGTGGTGGGGACTCCGCTTTCCGGTGTCGGCATCCAAGGCCTGCGGATGATCGAGACCACCACAGCGGCGGGGACAAAGACCCTCTTCGAGGTCAAGAGCGGCTACGCCGGCTGGGCTCCGGCCCAGGGAGAAAATGCCCAATTCCGTGTGGATGGCCTGAATGTCCCGACCGACCGGAACTCCTACCTCGTTCCGCCGGGAAGCGATTTCCGTTTCCATGTGGGATCGCTCTTTGAGTACAACGAGCTGGGGCCGATGCTCTCCCAGGCAGGGGAGCTCAACTGGGCCTCGGTGGCGCACCTGGTTACCCCCCAGACGCCGGGAGGCCAGCAGTTCCTTGCAGCCAACCAGCTGGGGATCGGTCCGGCGGGGGTGATCCTCAACTACACCTCTTCCGAGTCCCAGCCGATGACCCTCTCCAATGCGATCGCGTATACCGGAGCGGGTGGATTTGCCCATCTCTTCAGTTTTGAGCCGAGCGGCCGCATCACCACCGGTGTCTCCCTGCTGGATGCGAGCAATCCCAACAGCCCCAGCTCCCTCTTGGCCGGCGTCAACTCCTTCCGCCAGTTGGGGAATATGCTTCGCGAGGAGCAGGGAAGAGAGCTTGTCACCGGAATCCAGGACACGGGGAACTCGATCATTCGATCCGCCTACGCCGACCCCTCGGGCCTTGGCTTCGGGATGATCCAGCAGACGGCGCTTTCCCGAAGCGGCGAGGTCCTTGGGCAACAGTTTATCAATCCAATCAGCGGAAAGATGCTGGGTTCCAGTCCTCTGGCTGCAACGACGCCAACCTCTCCCATCTCGCAGGATCCGCTGACCGCTGAGGAGCGCGGCTATCTGGCAAGATTAGGATTCTCTCCTGAGCTGGCTTCTCTCAATCCAACAGAAGCGCGGACCCTCCTGCAGACCCTCAACGATCTGACCCGGTCGGCGTTCCAGCTCGCTGACGGCTCGGGCCGGACCAACCTGGAGCTTCTGGCTCAATTCGATCAGACCAAACAGAGCGTCTTAGGTGCCCGGGACAATCTCCGGGTCGCCACGATGAAGCAGATCCTTCCCGAGCTTTTTGGGCCACAGGTAAGTTCCGAGACGGCCTCCGCCATCTTGAGACAGCATCCGGAGATCGTCCAGTTGGCGGCCAATCTGGCGATCCTTCAGTCCAAGATGTCCCCTGGGAATTTGCTGGAGACTCTCCCCGGTCGGCGGGAACAGGCGCAGTGGGCTCTGGAGCAGGCCGCCTTAGGAGCCATCCACCTGACTCCTGAAGAGCGGACAAGTCTGCTTCAGTTAGCGGGCCCTTCGGAAACCATCCAAAATCAACCCGCTTACGCCCAGGCCCAGGCGGCCTTCCAAGAGGCCCGGTCGTTGATCGGAGAGACGATCACTCTCTATCAGCAGAACCCCGGCCAGGCAACTGCCACTGCTCCCCGTCTCATGAATGCGGCCAAGTACTCCTTTGAATTGGGCCAGGTTCGCCTGGAGCAGGCAACCACCCAGGCCCAGCAGTTCCTGGCCAACCAGGCCTACGGGGCGGGGATGTTCAACCCGAATGTGGATCAGGCGACGCAGAATGCCCTTGGGCCCTTCAACGACTTCTTGGGCACCGTCGGCCGCGCCCCGGTCAACGCGGAGCAGTTCGGAAAACTTGTCCAAGGTCCAGGACAAGGGTACACCTTTGTCCAGATGATGGATGCCCTTGGAAAGAGGGCCGAGGTCCTCAATCACGAGGCGGTTCTCCTGGATCAGGCCCGGCAGAGTCTTGCCGGCGGGAACACGGGGGCCCTCCAGAGTCTCAGCCAGGCCCTCCAGGATGTCCGCATGACAGCGGCGGCCACCGGAATGGTCGCCGACTACCGCATGGGAAGCTTCCTCGAGAACCGGGGCCAGCAGTTCCTGGATGGTTTGTCTGCGGTTCGGAACCAGTTGAACTCCGATATCCGGGATCTGGCCTTCCGCACCGCCTCCGAAAACAACGTGGGAGATCCCAACGGGGCTTTCCTGATGCGCTCCCTGGAGATGGTGAAGCTTCAGGATTCGCCTGGAGTCAGGCAATTGACGACGACCCTGAACGCCCTTGAACAGAGGATTCGTGCCGGTGAAGGACTGGGTATCCAGGAGGTCCAGCTTCTTTCTGATGCCATTCGATCCAGCGGACTGGAGTCCTCCTATACGGATTCCCTCATCAAGAACCAGGTGGCCGCATTGGATGCGCTGGCGGTTCGGAGGAGCTACGAGGAGGGCAAGGCGATTGAGAACCTTTCGCCTACCTTGGCAAGAGCGCAGGACCTGATCCAGAGGGCCGTTTCGGTTCCCACCGTGGAGGCGGTCGGGCTCATTGCCGATCCGGTGACCCAACCTCTGTTTGCCCAACTGGCTGTTGATCTGGGGTGGGTGAGTGAGGGGCGCCTCGTTGATCTGGCCAAGGCCCTTGCACCGCCGGATCTGGCCAGGTTCCAGGAGGCCAAGGCGGCCGAGTTCCGCCGGGCCGGCTTCTCTGTGGCAGAGGCCGAGGCCAAGGCGCAGGCCCTGACGGCGAGCTTCGCCGGCGAGATACGCTACGACCCGCAGCAGGCGGCCCACGATCTTTTCGTGGCTAAGCAGGTGGGTCCGATTCAGGCTCTCCAAGTGAA
>CAYJSX010000077.1:0-6367 GCA_964372575.1 uncultured Planctomycetia bacterium | reverse complement strand
TGGCCGAGCTGACCGCCCAGCTCGACGCCCTCACCGGCGGCCTCTATTCCAACCCTCGTAATGAATCCCATTGACGGAACAACTATTTAGTTGTATAGTTTAGGTAGGACATCGGGAGAGCGGGTGGCCAAAAATTACCAGAGTTACTATTTCCAGACGGAACAAGGCCGTTGCCCGGTGGCGGAATTCATTGATGGCCTAGATCCAGCTGCGCAACAAAAGTTCTTTGTGAAGCGTAAACTCCTAGAGGAGTTTGGTCCGCGATTGCCCCAGCCGCATGAGAAGCGGATTGAAGGAGGGATTTATGAGCTGCGCTTCTCAGGGAGAGAGGCCGATTTCCGGATGCTATACTTCTTTGATGGACACAGGGTGATTTTTACCAACGGCTTTAAGAAGCAGACCCAGAAGACGCCTAGGAGAGCGATCGGGCTGGCGATTCAGCGACAACGAGCTTATCAAGTCGGTCTGCATCAAAGATAGACGGTACGAGGAGGTAAGAAACATGAAGCCGAAGATGCGAAGTGTCGAAGCCCACCTGAGAGAGAAGTTGAGAAATCCGTACTTTCGGGAGCTCTACGAGCTGGAGGAAGAGAAGGCGAAGATTGTCTCCCTCATCGTGAGGTACCGGGTTGAACGCCATCTCACCCAAGGGCAATTGGCAGATAAGGTCGGCGTCTCTCAACAGCAGATCTCCAAGATTGAACAGGGAGAGTTCAGCAGCCTTGCCACCATTCAGAAGATACTGCTTGCTCTCGGGCGTCGTGTGATCGTTCGAGCTGTCCCCCTGGCTCCACGGCTGCGGCGAACCTTAGCAGCCGCTGCTTGATGCAATCGGTACCATTTCTAAATGTGCAGGGTTCAAAAAAGAATCGGGGGTTGGCTTGACGAACCCTGCACGTCCGGAAATGGTACCTCGAGTATGAAGATCAACGCTAGCTTCTATCTCGTGCTCATGCTGGCGGCGGCCGGGGCGGGGTGCGCCACGGTGGGGCCGCCGGTGGGCTCGGAGGAGATCCGGCAAGCCCGCGAGATCCTGGAGGTTAAGGCCCAGCGCCACCAGTACCGGCAGGCCATGCGGGTAAGCGAAGTGACCGAAAGGGTCATTGCCTCCCTGCCGCCTGCCGACCGGGCCAAGGAGCCGATCCCCTACACCGGGCTGCTCCTGGACGAGTTCACCCTCATCAACCAGCGGGTCTTTGGGATTCCGGATCTGACTATGCCTGGCCGTGGCGCGGTAGGGTATGCTGGCCCGTCAGGGCAGGGGAAGCGCACCCCCGGCCAGCCGCCTGCCCGAAAAGGGGTTGTCGTGATAGGGGTGATAAGCCAGTCGCCAGCGGCCCGCGCGGGTTTGCAACCAGGAGACATCCTCGTTAACCTCCGAGACGCCAAGGGCAAGATGAAGAGTCTCAAGAGGGCCGCCGAGATGGTGAATGCCTTCAAGCACTTGAAGCCTGGAGATCCGGTGGTCCTCACGGTCGAGAGGGAGGGGGTCCAATTCCCTCTGGTTTTCCGGATGGGATCCAAGAACTACAGGGTGTCGATCCAGGTGGTGGATGAGGATGAGGTGAATGCCGCCGCCATGCCTGGCCATCTCCTGGTGACCTATGGGCTGATCCGGTTCATCAGATCGGACGACGAGCTGGCCGTTGTCACTGGCCATGAACTCGCCCACCTGATCAAGGGGCACATCTCCAAGCGGATGGGAACCGGCATCTTAGGCGGCATTGTGGGGGCGGTGGCCGGGGCCGCGGTGGAGATCGTCCTGCCGGGAGCTGGCGGGGCGGTGAGCCAGATCCTATCTGCCGGAATCCAGGCCCCCTTCAGCCAAGATTTCGAGCGGGAGGCCGACTACTTCGGCCTAAAGTACGCCAAGGGAGCCGGCTACGACATCCGGGCCGGGGCGGACTTCTGGGAGCGCTTCGCCGTCGAGATCCCCAAGAGCCTTCAGCAGTCCTTCTTCAACACCCACCCCACCTCCCCAGAGCGGATGCTCCGCCTCAAAAAGGTCATCGAGGAGCTCTCCACCGAACCACGGCCTCCTGCCCCCCCTTAAGCCTCGTCAAGTCCCTCACAAAAGGTATTCCAGAGGTTCCCTCTCCTCTTTTTATCTTTGAGAGGGCCAGCCCCTCCCAGGCTCTTCCTTAACCTCCCCATCCTTCAGGGATACGATGCTCCGGCCCACGTGGAAGAACTCCTCCACCTTGGCTGTTTTTCCCGCAGCCTTTCGGGGGCCATTGCTATTTTCCGTGGCGTAGTTCTCGTACTCGTCCACCTCAACCATCTGGTTGGGGCGCACCGTGATGTCGAAACAACGCTTGACCAAGAGGCGGTGCCGCCCGGGCGGATAGCGCATCCCGTCCTTGAGCAGATCGACCAGCAGTTTCCTGTCCATCGGTTTGCCTCCTTCTTTTCGGGGAATCTTTATCCTTTTATAAAAAGCATACACGATCCTTCCATTTTTGTCAAGTAATATTTTCATTTTTGATATGTTCATTTTATTTATGGAAGGATTTTTCTTGACTCCTGTCTGTTTTTGTGCAATAGTTTAATTAGGCAAAATGGAACTGGGAGAGAGAATCCGAGTCTTACGGAAGGAGCACGGCCTGAGTCTGGAAGAGCTGGCCGGGAGGAGCAAGGTGGCCCTCGCCACCTTAAGCCGCCTGGAAAACGGCAAGGGAAGCGGCACCTTCCGTACCCACCAGAAGATCGCCGACGCCCTAGGCCTGGCCATCACGGAACTCTACCGGGGCTTTGAGCCTCCTGCCGCTGAGGAAGAGGCGGTCATGATCTTGCCTCCGACGCAGCCCGAAGACGCGGAGACCTTCACCTACGACGACAAGGCCCTTGCCATCCTTCTCACCAACAAGTCAACCGGTAAAAGGATGCTCCCCCAGATGGTGATCCTTCAACCAGGGGCCAAGACCACCATCGAGCAGTACCACCGGGGCACGGAGCGATGGGTCTTTGGCCTGGAGGGGGAGATGGAGATTCAGGTCGGCGGCAAGAGCTATCGGATCGAGAGGGGAGGCACCCTCTACTTCAAGGCCTCTTTGCCCCATCGATTCTTCAATCGAACCAAGTTGGTGACCAAGTGCATCACGGTCAGCTCTCCCGCGGTGCTCTAAGGCCGCACAACGGGTGCCAGGTTTTAACCAAACGAGCGGGTGCCAGGTTTAACCAAATGAGCGGGTGCCAGGTTTTAACCTGGCACCCTATATAAGTGAGGAAACGAATCTATGAAGAAACCCTGCATCCTGATCTGTGACGATGAGCCCGGGGTTCGGGACTCCCTCAAGCTGATCCTGGAATCCGACTACGAGCTGGCCTTCGCGCCGGATGGCGAATCAGGGGTGAACCATGTGAAGGCCAACGACCCAGACCTCGTCATCCTGGACATCAAGATGCCCCGGATGAACGGCCTGGAGACCCTCCAGAAGATCAAGCGGATTAGACCTAAGGCCAAGGTTCTCATCCTCACCGGCTACGAATCCGGCGATGTCGCCACCCAGGCCATCCGCCTGGGCGTCGCCAACTACCTCACCAAGCCCCTCGAGCGCCACAAGGTCCTCTCCGAGGTCCGCGCCACCCTCCACCCCCCAGCCCCCCCTCCATGTAAATAGCCCCTCCCATGCCTCCCCCAGCTCCCTCCCCGAGTCCATCTTTTACGCTGAGGTTACCACTGTGAGGGAAGGGGGGTTTAAGGAAAGCGGAGCGTGGGGTCATGTGGCCCCACGTTGCGGAGCACGAGGGCGTCTCTCCTGGGCTCAAAGGTCAGCCGCAGGCCGCGCGAGATTCGAAGATACCAGATGCGGCCGGCCCCTTGAAGTTTCCTGGTCTGAAGGGAAGGGTGCCGCCAGTTCTTTTCAAGCAGCTTCAGATGGGAATCAACTGCCTCTTGCTGTTCTAGGGAAAGGTCTTGATAGGCCTTCTCGAACCGGGGGGTCCAGAGAAAGGTCATCGCTTGAGAGTTCGAGTCAGCTCCTCAGCCGATCGGGCCTTCTTGACCCGGCCTGCCTTCAAGTGCTCCTCTACCTCCCGCTCGGCCTCCTGCCATTCCTTGCTCCAGAACCAGGCCTGGTCCAGGTCCACTGGCCGCTTGGGCGTCAGGATGAGCCGGTATCCCTTGGCGGTGATCTCCAAGAGGTCCCCGATCTTGAGGCCCAGCCGCCTGCGAAGCTCCACGGGGAGGGTGATTTGGTAATTCTGCCTTATCTGCGCAATCATCGTCTTGCCTCCACCCCCAAGCATACCCTAAATCTTAGAATCCGTCAATTTCTTAAATCCTTATTTTCCGCCCCCCACGGCACCATCCACGCCGCCAGCCGCCCCGGCCCCGGCACCACCTTCACCGTCCGGTTGCCGCTATGACCCTAAACTTCTTCTTATCCGCTTCCAGTGGCGTTAACGCATTAACGAGCCTTGCCCTGGGTCTCGTCGTCTTCCTCAAGAACCCGCGTTCCAAACTCCACCAAACATGGTGGTGGATGAGCCTTGCCATTACACTTTGGGCAACAGGTTTAGCAATTTCTTTTGCAACGGGACCGTTTGATTATAATCTCTCACTCTTTGCTCTTCGCATCGGAGATACCTCAGCAATTTTTATTCCTCTACTTTATCTTCACTTCATTATCGTATTTCTCGGCCGTATGGATCAGAAGTACGTTCTGAGGATTTGCTACAGCATAAGCATCTTCTTAGCCTGTTTTGGTTTTTCTTCCCTCTACATTCCGGGCCTTGAAACAAAAATGGGCATCATTAACTACAACGATGGTGGGCCAATGTTTTTGGCCTTCTTTGTCCTTTACCTGGCGGAACCGATCTATGCCTTCCGCCTCATGTTAGATGCTATGGCTGCGTCCTCTCCGCTCCGTAGAGCTCACATCACCTATGTCATGTCGGCAGGCGTGGTGGGTTTTCTCATGGGGGCAGCATGGTTCCCGCTATGTTTTGATGTTCCCATTTCTCCAATCTTTGGATGCTTCGTTTGGCTCTACTGCCTTCTCGTGACGTGGGCGGTCTTTAAGTACCAACTTTTCGACATCCGAGTTGTCATCCGCCGAAGTCTTGTTTATTCCATCCTCGTTTCATTTCTTACCATAGGATACTTCGGCCTTGTCCATGGGGTGGAACGCCTTTTTCAGTCGAGGTTCGGTTACCGTTCGCTGTGGATTTCTCTGTCCTCCTTCGCCCTGATGGCCCTCATTTTCCAACCTTTAAAGGTTGGAATTCAGCGTGTGATAGACCGGCTTTTCTTTCGGGCGCCACGGGAAGAGTTGGTGAGGCGCGTCGAGCGTTACGAGCAGGAGTCCCTTCAGACTGAAAAACTCAAGGCGGTCGCTACGATGGCGGCGGGGCTTTGCCATGAGCTAAGGAACCCTCTCCAAGTCATCCAGACGCATGCTGAGTATTTGTCGGATCGCAGCGGCAGCCCACAGTTCATTGAGGCGTGCTCGAGGGTCATGAGAGCGGAAATCGCGCGAATCAGCGGTCTTTTAAAAGACCTGATGGACTTCGCGAAGCCTAAATCCCCTAATTTCCAATGGCTTGAACCGAACCAGGTGGTAGAGTCTACACTGGATCTTCTGAGCAACGAGTTTGTGGCACGTCAAGTGAATCTCGAGAAACATCACGGGGCGGATGGCGTCAAGATCAAGGCCGATTCGGATCAGCTGCGCCAGGTCGTTTTGAATCTCGTTTTAAATGCCCTTCAAGCGGTAGAGCCCAAGGGTCAGGTGAAGGTTGCCACCGGGCAAGAGAACGGCTGGTTCACTCTAGAGATAGCCGATACAGGCTCAGGGATAGACCCCACCATCCTCCCTAAATTGTTTGAACCTTTCCACACCACCAAGCCGGGTGGCACTGGGTTAGGGCTCTCAGTTGTTCACAGCATCGTTCGAGAGCACAGAGGCGAAATCGTTGTGCAAACCAATCCCAAGCAGGGAACAACCTTCACGATTAAGCTGCCCCTTTAGGATCTGTCCCTCGGAAAAGTTCGCCCTTCAACAAAAGTTTGACATGACCCTCTTTAAGCCCTATAATCCCCTTCTGCCGTACCACGTAAGGGTAAATTAGAACTCTACGGACTGCGTATTTATTCCTCTTTCGAGGAAGGGGGTGATCCGATGGAGGGTCTCATCGGATCGAAAGGAGGGTACGGAGAAGGCAGCCATTCACCAACACGCTTAGTAACTCCCCGAGCAGGCCGAGGGGATTAACGTCTACGGGCTTCCCGTAGACGTTTTTGTTTTATGCCAGGTACGAACTACTATGAAAGTTATCGCCATGAACTTAACCGTCGGTGACAGATTGCAAGAGGTTCGGTCCTCCCTTGACATGCGCGAAGGATTTCCAGCGTTTGCGGGCTTCG
>CAYJSX010000076.1:0-6401 GCA_964372575.1 uncultured Planctomycetia bacterium | reverse complement strand
TCGCCAAGGACGAGATTTTTGAAACCCTCGAGCGCTTCAAAAGGGAAGGGAAGATCCGAAGCTACGGTGTCGCCCTGGGACCGGCCATCGCCCCCCGGCAGATCGACGAAGGTAAGCTCGCCGTCGAAACCCGTGGCGTCGCCTCTGTCCAGATCATCTACAACCTCTTGGAACAGATGCTGGGGCAGGCCCTCTTCCCGGTCGGACGCAACGGATCAGCCAGCTTCCTGGTGCGGGTGCCGCATGCCTCCGGGCTGCTGGACGGCACCGTGACGCCGCAGACAACCTTTGCCCAAACCGACCACCGGTACCACCGGGTCTCCACCGACGAAAGAAAAAAGGCCTGGCAGGAGGAGGGCTTGAAGAAGGTGGAGAAGCTGGGCTTCCTCACGGAAGGCCAGGGAAGGACCTTAGGGCAGGCCGCCCTCAAGTTCATCTTGAGTGAGCCGACCGTCTCCTCGGTCCTTCCCAATCTTTACAACGAAAAGCTCCTTACCGAGTTTTCCGGCGCCAGCGGCCTGCCGGACCTTACCCAGGAAGAATTGAAGGAGATTCAGGAGCTGTACGCCTCGGACTTCGGCCTCGCCCCAAGCTCCGCCGCCCCACCCCAAGCGCCGAAAAGTTAAATGTATTATAAAGTTTGTTTAAAAATTTTGTCTTTTAGAGTGTAAGCGGGTATACTTAATTTAAGGGATCGAACCCAGGAAGCCCCTTTCGCCATAGGGCAAGGGGCTTCTTAGGGCGACTTTTCTTTGAGACCTCTTTTATGGGTATGAAAAGGAACTGGACAGCTGCTTTCACAGGGATTGCCTTTGGGCTTGCGCAACTGGTGGGCCCATCGCCACTTTTGGCTTGGGACAGCATGCGCCAACAGTCGCTTTCCGAAGGCGCAGGTTTGGAAGAATTCAAGGCCAAGCTCAAATCAGGCGATCCCTACTCTCCATGGGCCGCTGTCAAGCCAGGGGCATTCACCGCTTTTGTCTTGGCGGCTTTATGGGGTTTCTTCACCCCTGACCCATTTCCTCGAGTCGGTCAGCCACAGGCGCCTCAAGTTGCCGGGCTCAATAAAAATCCTCCCATCCCCCTCGTTCCACAGAAAGCCCCACCGCCAAAGATAACATGGGTAGCAAATCCAGACGATTCTCTGGACGAAATAGATTTGCCGAGCTTGGTGAAGAGGGCGAACGGGAAGCCGGTCCGCTTGGTTCAGATGATACAGCCTCCCCTCTTTCAGGATGTTTGGTCTTTTCTTATTTCGCAAGGTGAAGAGGGCCTTGGAAAGGATTTTCATATCCTTTATCCGGTTTTTTACAGCGCAGATCTATCGGCCCTAGACCGGCCTTATTCCCAGGAAGCGCTTAGGCGCCTTTTGGATCAGTTGTGGCAGAAGGCTTCAGAAACTCAGCAGGCACGGTTTGCTGAAAAATCGGGTAGCGACCAGCTTCGCTTCACGCTGGTTGAGCCTGACTTTGATCTTTGGTTTAAGTTCTTCAAGGCGAGCTTCCTCTTTGAAGCAGCTTTTCAGGGCCTCTATGTGGATTCTGAACCTGACGAAGAAAGGTATCTTGAGTTGATGCGCCAGGCCTTTTTGCTCGACATTGAGCTGACCGACCTTCATTCGGCTTGGGCCAGGCAGAGGGTTCAGAAGCTTTCCCAGGAAAAGCCGGAGGCCCTTGTTCACGTTTTATTGAATCCAATTTATGGAGGGTTACCTGAGGATTGGCAGAATATAACGCCTCAGAGTTTGTACCAGAGTCTTTTTCTTTTCTTTAAACGTCATCCCAGCGGTAAGGCCTCCCCGGAGGAGATACGGAGGCAGAGCCTGCTCTATTTCTTAGGCAAGGCGATCTCTGGAGATCCTGAGCTTCGCGAGGGCTATGAATCCATAGCTCGGAGAACCAAGGCGCAGCTATCCTACGAGCGGTGGGTCGAAATATTGCTGGAGCGGTTGACCAAGGGGCAGATCGACCTTTTAAATGAGGCGATTCGGGAGGAGTGGGCTGCCTACTGGGAAGCTGGAGATGCCCAGCCAAGCGATTTCGCGAGGGTAGCGCGCCGAGCCTTCTTTTCGCTTTCTGATGAGGGGAAGTTGCCTCCAGAGCTTTGGAAGAAACTTCGAGAGTTGCTCGATGAATTTCGGAAAATCCAAGAAAAGAAACCTAAGCCACCGGCGAGAAAAGGTCCCGGCTACCCCGACGCCACCCACAGCCAGGCCCCGAAGCACTTGCCCAGGAACATTTCCCTCGCGGCCCGCGCCCGCGCCGCCGGTCTGGAGGAGCGGCCAGAGGAACTTCAGAAGATAACAATAACTAAAAGCGGAAAGCTTGTTGATAAAACATTTAATCAGCTTAAAGAAGAGCTTGTATCAGCTGCAAAATCGGTTTCTCGCCCTGGGTGGAATGTAAATCTTCAAAAGGCTTTGCGGCTTGCTCAAGGGATAAACCCGAATTTCGGTGAAGAGTTTAAAAAAAGCCAGATCCAATCGGCCAGTTGGAGTGTTGTTGCTAATTTTGTCATCCGAGCAGTTAATGAAGTTTTCTTACCCTCGGATTATCTCTTCACCATTCATTTCGCACAGGGATCTCAAGAAGTTGTTGCCCCTGAACCCAAGTCTTTCTTCGCGCGTATCTTGAAATGGAAGCGTAGAGGAGAATATCTGGGGACCTCCGTGTGGGAGGCAGACATCGAATGGTTCGAATATCCCGGCGCCGCAGGGATGTCCTTCGGCCCCTACTCCTTTATAGATAGAAAATCTGCACAGGCAGGCGCTCGGAAGATGTTTCAGTACATCATGCAAGAGAAAGAGCTGCCCGAGACCCTGGTGGGGGTGTTTAAAAGAAAGTGGAATGAGATTGGCCTCAAGGAGGACAACTACGCCTATTACTTTGGCGAGCTGCGTTATCGCTTCGAGGAAGCGTGCCATGCCATGGACGACATTTATCTTAAGAGAAAAACTGGCAAAGAAAAGCCTCTGTTCGGGAGAGAGGAAGACCTGATGGAAATTCTAAGGGCCCTTCTGAAGCAAGATTCCCCCCTGCTTAAAGACCCAGAAGATTCGACTCAGCCTGTTAAGCCCAGTGTTTATTATCTCGCGGTGGTTGAGGAGCTTTCGGCTCAGTTGGGCGGCATCATTTCCGAGATGAATTATTATCTTCAAATGGCTGAGAAAGATCCCTCTTGGAAAGATTTGGCCTATCTTGCCTTCATTGACTTTGTTTTGACCAAGCTGGGCGAGGCAAAGCTGGGCGAGACGTCCTCTGTGCTGGAACCTAGTTTTCAAGCCGCACGCCTCCTGGCCGATGTGTTTGAAATGAACCGTCTCACATTGGAGAACGTATCGTTGCTCCAAGAGATTGAAAGAGCCAGCCAGGCCAGCGAAGCGCATCCAGCAAAAGGGGCGTTAGCTGTCCTTCGCGAGATTTATAATGTCCATTTCTTTGACGTCGCTGAGCGAGCGAAAGATCTTTCCGGCCTGGAGGAGGCGCAGAAGACCTTGGAGATTCTGGGTGAGGCGGCGCAAGGGCCAGGGGTGGTTGTGGTAGAGGATGATGGATTACAGGGAGCTTGGCTTCAGCGATTTCTGGGCATGCTTCCGGAGCCGCTTGCCAGGCGGGTTGTGGTGTTTGATGTTGGGAAGACCGGTCTGGAAGAGCTGGCCGTAACCTTGGTCGGGATGCCGCGGGCCGATCGGATCACCTACCTCGGAGAGGCTTCGAACGCCGGCAGGCTTCAGAGGCTGCTGCCGGCTTCTATGACGGTTATCCCTAAGGATCTCGCCAGCGGTTTGGAAGAAATTCTCCTCGCCCTAGGGGTTGCTCAAGGTGTCTTGAACCAGGTTGATCTGGGCGGGCTGGAGGAGGTATTGGCCCGCGAGCGGGGCGCTTAGAAGAAGGACCTGACGGCGGCGAAGGAGAGCTTGACGAACGGCTCCTGGAAGATGCCGATCCCGAGCATGCCGGCCAGGCAGGCGTAGAGGCAGAGGCGAACCGGCAGGGAGACCCGAATGGGGGTAGGGTCTTTCGGGGGATCGGCGTACATAGTCTTGACGAGCAGCAGATAGTAGTAAAGGGAGATCACCACGGCCGCCGCCCCGGCGATCGCCACCCACAAGAATCCTTCCTGGATCGCGCTCATCAAAAGCAGGAATTTCCCGAAGAATCCCACCAGGGGGGGCACGCCCGCCAGGGAGAGAAGGGCCAGGAACATGCTCGCCGCCAGAAAGGACGAGCGCTTGGAGAGCCCGGCGTAGTCTGCCATTTCATCCGAGCCCACCGCCCGCCAGAAGGCCGAGATGACCAGAAAGATGGCCAGGTTGCTCGCCAGGTATCCCGCCAGATAGAAATGAACCGCCGCAGAGCCCAGGGAAGAGGCGGCCGCGATTCCAATCAGGATGTAGCCGGCATGGCCAATGGAAGAGTACCCGAGGAGGCGCTTGATGTTCTTCTGCGGGATGGCGCACAGGTTCCCGTAGAGGATGGTCAACCCTGCTAGGCAGGCGATCCCTTCAGACCATTGTCTGGCAGAGGCAAGAAAGAGTTCTGAGAAGACCCGAAGGGCCACCACAAAGCCGGCCGCCTTCGAGCCCACCGACAAGAAGGCGGTGACCGGTGTGGGGGCCCCTTCGTAAACATCTGGCACCCAAAGCTGAAGCGGCACGCAGGCCGCCTTGAAGGTGACCCCCGCCAATATCAGGATCAGCCCAAACAGGAGGGCCGGAGGGAGGGAGCCCCCTTCAGCCAGGGCGGCCCGCAGGGTGGAGAAAGAGGTGGTCCCGGTCGATCCATACACAAAGGCAATGCCGTACAGGAACAGCCCTGAGGCGATGGAACCCAAGATCAGGTACTTCAAGCCGGCCTCCAGGGAGCGCAGATCGGTTTTGAGGTAAGCGGTCATCACGTAGAAGCTGATCGTGATGAGCTCCAGCGATACAAAGAGCATCAGGAAATCTCCGGCCGAGGCGGCCAGCATCATTCCCACCAGGGCCAGCAGGATAAGCAGGGTAAACTCCGCCTTGCCTTTTTCAAGGGCTTGGGCGAATTCTCTCGTCATCACGAGGACGAAGATGGTGGTCGCGATGAAGATCGCCTTGAAGAAGAGGGCCAGGGGATCCAGCCGGTACATCCCGCCCAAGACGCTCTGAGAGCCCAGGCTCGCCTGCCAAAGCAGAATCGGGATGACCGGAAACAGAGCGATGGCCGCGCCAAGGGTAAAATCCTCCGCCCGCTTTCCCTTCCAGGCCAGATCCGAGAGGAGGATGAGGAAGGCGAGGATCGTGACCCACAGCTCCGGCGCCAGGTACCACAGATTCGTCGGGGTCATCGCTGGGCCACCACCTGCAGGGCCTCCAGCCGGCTCAAGGCCGAAGGCACAGAGGAGCCGATCACATCGGTGAGCAGGCTCGGGAAGCATCCCACCACCACAAGCCCCCCGATCAGGATGAGATACGGCAGCCGTTCAAACGCCGTGGCATCCTGGAGCGTGACCCACCTGGGATTGAGGGGCCCAAAGAAGCCGGTTCGGACGGCCCGGAGCATGTAAAAGGCGGTGATCACAATTCCAAAGACCGCCGCGTAGGCCGGCAGTCGATACGTTTCCCACGAGCCAAAGAAGATGAGGAGCTCCGCGACAAAGTTGGCAAAGCCAGGCAGCCCGGCGGAGGCCAGGGCTGCCACCACAAAGGCGGTTGCGATAAAGGGAACCTGCCGGGCCAGGCCTCCCCACTCGGCGATCTGCCGGGTGTGGGTCTGGTCGTAGACGTGGCCCACCGCCGCGAAGGCCAGGGCCGTCATCAGCCCGTGCGCGAACATGAGGAGCACCGCCCCGGAGACGGCCAGGGGGTTTAGGCAGGCGATTCCCAACAGCACATAGCCCATGTGGCTCGAGGAGGAGTAGCCGATCAGGAACTTCATGTCCTTCTGGGCCATCGCCACCCAGCCGCCATAGAGGATGTTCATGATGGAGATTCCCGCCACCCAAGGAAGCCACAGGTAGGCCCCCTCCGGCAGCAGCCCCACTGCGACCCGCAGGATGGCGTAGGAGCCGAGCTTCATCAAGACCCCGGCGTGCAGCATGCTCACCGCCGAAGGGGCTGCCGCGTGGCCGATGGGGGACCAGGAATGAAGCGGCCAGATGGGGGCGATCACGCCAAAACCGACCAGAAGAAACGGGAAGAGCCACCGCTGAAAAGAGCTTGGGATCGGGTTTTGGGCCAGGTATCGCGAGAGAAGAATCAGGTCAAAGCTTTTGATTCCACTGACCAGATAGACGCTCAAGAGTCCAACGAGGGCGAGCACCGCCCCAGCGGTGAGGTATAGCGTCAGCTTCATCGTAGCGTACTCTTTGTCCCCGGAACCCCAAATGCCAATGAGAGGAAACATCGGGATCACCGCCATCTCGTAGAA
>CAYJSX010000075.1:0-6412 GCA_964372575.1 uncultured Planctomycetia bacterium | reverse complement strand
GACGGGGGAGACCGTCCCCCGTCTCTTTGAGGAGGGTGGAATCGGTAGGGAACCTTAAGTTCCCTACCGAGGAGCGAGCCTGCCAACGAACTCTGGTGGGCGAGCGACGTGTTCCAATCACGCCGAGCGCGCATTTCCCTTTGTTCCCGTCGGCAGCCGGGAGGGGTGTCTGAGAGGCCGAAAGAGATCGCCTGCTAAGCGATCAACCTGCCAAAAGCGGGTTCCTGGGTTCAAATCCCAGCCCCTCCGAAAATTTTCTTGGCTTAAGCTGGGATTTGAAGCCGACCCGAGCGCTGCCTGTGGCAGAAGAGCGAGCCTGCGTTATTCCGGGAGGCGAGCGGAAGCGAGGGCGGCCGGCTGCGGAGGAGGAGCGAAGCGACGGGGGAGCAGAAATCCCAGCCCCTCCGCCACGAAAAGCAGCTATATAAAAACAAGGGTGCCAGGTTAAAACCTGGCACCCAAAGATAGGTAAGAGAAAAAAAGGAATCCAGTGAGCTACCTTGTCTTCGCGCGCAAGTATAGGCCGCAGACCTTTGGCGACATCCTGGGTCAGGAGACGATCGTCACGACCCTCACCAACGCCATCCGCCAGGGGAGGATCGGGCAGGCCTACCTTTTTGCCGGGCCCCGCGGGACCGGGAAGACCTCCACCGCCCGGATCTTCTCCAAGGGGCTTAACTGCGCCAAGGGGCCCACCCCCAAACCCTGCTTGAAGTGCGAGCGCTGCCAGGAAATTACCGAGGGCCGCTCCCTGGATGTCCTGGAGATTGATGGGGCCTCCAACCGCGGGATCGACCAGATTCGGGCCTTGCGGGAGTTGGCCAAGTTTACCCCCGCGGCCAGCGCTTACAAGGTCTACATCATCGATGAGGTCCATCAGATCACCCCCGAAGGGTTCAATGCCCTCTTGAAGATCCTGGAGGAGCCGCCCCCCCACGTGGTCTTTGTTCTGGCGACGACCGCACCCCACAAGGTTCCGCCCACCATTCTCTCCCGCTGCCAGAGGTACGACTTTAGAAGACTCTCGATCCAGGTGATCCAGGAAAAGCTGCGGGCGATCGCGAAGGAAGAGTCGCTTGCCATGAACGAAGAAGCGGGCCTGGCCATTGCCCGGGCGGCCGGAGGGAGCCTCCGCGACGCCGAGTCGATCCTGGATCAGGCCGCCAGCTTCACCGGCGGGAAGATCCAGGAGGAGGATGTCCGGGCGCTTTTGGGGACACTCGATGAGGCCTCCTTTGCCCAGGCCGCGCGGGCCATCCTGGAGCGCAAGCAGCTTACGCTGCTCAAGGGGGTGGCTGAGGCCACCCATGCGGGAACCGACCTGGTGCAGTGGGCGCTGGGCTTTTTGGGGTATGTCCGGAATATCCTGGTGGCCAAGGCCGGGGCAGGCCCCTTGGGCTTCGAGGAGATCGGTGAGGCCGGAATCGAGGAGGTGCGGAGGCTTGCCCAAGATTTTTCTTCGGAGGAACTGATGGCGATGGCTCAAGTCCTGACGACGGCGGTGGAGACGATGCGCCGGGTGGGCGAGCCGCGGATTCCGTTGGAGATGGCCTTGATCCGCTTAAGCAGCAGCGACTCTCTGGTGGCGGTGTCGGAGCTGATGGAACGCCTTCAAGAGATGGAGAGTCGCTTGTGGGGAGGCGGCGAGCCCCCCGCGCCGCTGGCTCTGTCTGCTTCGGCGCCAACCCGGCCGACCTCGGAGTCGACGCCAGCTCAGCCGGCGTCGGGCCGGTCGGAGTCGGCGCCTGCCCTGTCAGCGGCGCCGTCGGCCTCTTTGGATGAGATTCGGGCCCTCTGGCCCAGATTCCTGGATGAGCTCCACAAGGAGAAGGCCTCGGTGGCGGCCTATCTGGATGCGGCGGTCCCCTTTTCCTTGGAAGGGGCCGATCCGCCGGCGCTGGTCCTAGGGCTGCCCAAAGGATTTGAGTTCCACAAGGAGACCTTGGACCAGGAGGATACGCGTCGGCTGATCCAGCGGGCGTTGGAACGCCACGCCGGCCTTCATGTGCGCTGCGCCTTGCGAATCGTTGAGGACCTCCCCCAGCGGGCGGGCGATGAGGCCGCCTCGGTGTCGACGCCAGCCCAGGCCGATCCTCCAGCCGCCGACGAGCCGGCCCAGCCGCAGCCCAAGCCAGACCCCTCCTTCCTCCAATCGGTGGCCAAGCTCTTCGAGGGCCGGATTATTCCCGGCGAAGGATAAACGATGCGCGGCCTAACGGCTTCGATGGAGGCGCTGGTTTCTGCGCTGAACAAGCTACCAGGGGTGGGCCCCCGGACGGCGGAGCGGTTCGCCTTCTTTCTCCTGACCCAGCCAGAGGGCTTTGCCAAAGAGCTGGCCCAGGCGATCCTCAAGGTCAAGGAGACGATCGGCTTCTGCCGCACCTGTTTTAACCTGGCCGACGAGCAGCTCTGTTCGATCTGCCGGGACCTGGCCCGGGACCCATCGGTCCTCTGCGTGGTGGAGCACCCCCGCAGCATCATCGCCATGGAAAAGGCCGGCGGCTTCAAAGGGGTCTATCACGTCCTTCTGGGGGTGCTCTCGCCGCTGGATGGGATCGGCCCCAAGCAGATCAAGATCCACGAGCTTAAAGAGAGGGTGAAGTCGGGAGCGATCCGGGAGGTCATCCTGGCCACCGATACCGATCTGGAAGGAGAGGCCACCGCCCTGTACCTGGCCAGAGAGCTCAAAGGTTCGGTGCCGATCACCCGCCTGGCCGCAGGGCTGCCGATGGGCTCCTCCATCGAGTTTGCCGATCAGGTGACCTTGAGCCGCGCCCTCGAAGGCCGCAGACAGCTCGACGGTTAGCCATTGTCCAAGGAAACCGAGCCCCGCCAGTTTATGGATCCCGCTCTTCGGCGGGATGTCCGCTTCCTCACCTCACTGCTCGGAGAGATCATCCGGGAGCAGGAGGGGGAGGCCTTCTTCCGTCTCATTGAAAAGATCCGGGCCCTTGCCAAGGCGAGCCGCACCCTTGGAACCGGAGGAACCGCCGCCGCCCAGGCCCTTACGCGGGTGATTCGCCGCCTTCCCTTTGATACGGCCTTCAAGGTGGCCCGGGCCTTCACCATCTATTTTCAGTTGGTGAACGTGGCGGAGGAAGCCCAGCGGATCCGGCGCATCCTCGCGTACGAGTCTGAGGCCGGGCCAGGGCTTACGATGTCGCTCACCTGGACGGCCCATCGCTTGGCGGATGCCCGCATTTCCCGTCGGGAGATCTTCCGGCGGATCCACCAATGCGAAGTAACACCGGTCTTGACGGCCCATCCCACAGAGGTCAGGAGGCGAACCACGCTGGACCACCTGGCCGACATCGCCCGGGCCCTGGAGGGTTGGAACCACCCGCAGGCCTTGGTCGCCTCTTCCCGCCACGCCGAGCGGGCGATCCGGCAGACGCTGGAGATCCTCTGGGGGACCAACGAGGCCCGCGGAAGAAAGCTCACCGTCGCCGATGAGGTCTCGCAGAACCTCTTTTTCGTGGAGCGGACGATCCTGGGCTTGATCCCGGATCTTTACGAGCGGCTCACCGCCCTGGTCCGGCTTTTGGGTCGTTCGGGGCAAAGAGAGTTTCAGGTGCCGCCCCTTATCCATTTTGGATCGTGGGTGGGGGCCGATCGGGACGGCAATCCGAACGTCACGCCGGAAGTCACCTGGGCCACGGCAAAGGCCCATCGGGCGGCGATCCTGGAGTTTTACCAGCGACGCCTGGAGAGTCTGATCCGCCGCTTCAGCCAGGCCGAACCTCATGCCCCAGCCAGCCGGGCCCTCGTCGCCTCGCTTGAGCACGACCGCCGGGAGCTTCAGGAGGAGGCCAGGGTGCTGGCCCGCTACGAGGCCTCTGAGATCTACCGAAAGAAACTCTCCTTTATCCACGCGCGCCTTACGCGGGCCTTCCAACGAGCGCCTGGCGCCTACCGCCGCGCGGCCGATCTCATCGAAGATCTCCGGCTCCTCCAAGAAAGTTTGGCCCGCTCCGGCAGCCGCTATACCATCTTGGAACTGGAAGGGCTCATCCGGCAGGTCGAGACCTTCGGATTTCATCTGGTTGCCCTGGAGCTTCGGGATCATCGGGATCGGGTGGTACAGGCGGTTGGCGAGATCCTCCCGCGGCTTTTAAAGAGGAAGCTCTCTTATGGTTCCCTTCCAGAAAGGGAGCGCAGGCGGCTCCTTCACCGGGCCCTCTCGCTCCCGGATCCTGCTGGCCGACTTCGGTTGGCTGGGCTATCTCCGGTGGCCAGCGATTTGCTGGGACAATTCCAAGCGATGGCCAAGATCCAGGATGAGTTGGACCCGGCCCTGGCCAAGACCTACCTCGTCAGCATGACGCGGGTCCCCAGCGACCTGCTGGCCGTGCTGCTCCTGGGCAGCGCAGCCGGCCTGGTGGGGCGGCTCTCCAAGGGCAGCGCCGCCTGGGCCCGGTTCGACGCCGTCCCGCTCTTGGAGACGATCCCAGATCTGGAGCACAGCGAGCAGATGATGGGAGATCTCTGGGCCGATCCGTTCTATCGCCGGTATCTGGCCTGCCGGGGCCTGCGCCAGGAGGTGATGCTTGGCTATTCCGATTCCAACAAGGATGGGGGCTACCTGGCGGCCAACTGGGCCCTCTACCAGGCCCAGGCCAAGCTGGCCCGGCTGGCCCATCGACTCGGGATCAAGCTGGTCTTCTTCCACGGCAAAGGGGGAACGATCGATCGGGGAGGCGGGATAAGCCATCGGGCGATTGTGGCTGCCCCGTTCGCGGCACCGGGGGGACGGATCAAGATCACAGAACAGGGAGAGGTGGTGGCCGCCAAATACAGCCATCCGACCATCGCCCGGCGCAACCTTGAACAGCTCATCAGCGGCGTCCTCTTGGCCTCCATCCTGCCGGAGATCACCCGGCCCATCGCCAGTAAGCTCAGGCGCTGGGAGGCGATCATGCAGGAACTCGCCCAGGCCTCCGAATGGGCTTACCGTTCCCTCGTCTTCGAGAATCCGGATTTTCTGCGCTACTATGCTCAGGCCACTCCGATCCGTTTTCTGGTGGAACTTCCGGTGGCCGGCACGCGGCCTGGCCTGCGCCCCGAAGAATCCCAGAGGGCCCAGCCCGCTCCCATCGAGCTGGACCGCTTGCGCGCCATCCCGTGGGTCTTCAGTTGGGTCCAATCCAGGCAGATGCTCTCCGCCTGGTACGGCATCGGCTCGGCTCTCGAAGAGTTTCAAAAGCGCCACGGGGCGAGGGGGTTCAAGGAGCTCGTCCGGATGTCGAAGGAGTGGCCCTTCGCGCGCGTCTTGTGGGAGAACGCCCAGGCCTCCCTGGCCAAGGCCGATTTCCGGATCGCCCGGATCTATGCCGGCCTGGTCGAACCGCCGGAACTGGGGGAGCGGATCTTCTCTCTCATCCATCGGGAGTACCAGAAGACGGTCCGCGGCATTCTGGCCATCACCGGCTCCAGAACCCTGCTTCAAGATCAGCCGATCCTGGCCCACTCCATCCTTCTGCGCAACCCCTACGTGGACCCTCTTCATGTGCTTCAGGTCCGGGGTCTTGACGAGCTCAAGGCGGCCCCCCACCCCCCAGGGCAGGGCCGCTTGATGAGCTCACGGCTGGCGAAGTGGTCGGAGTTGGTGCGCCTTACGATTCACGGGGTGGCCTACGGGATGAAATCGACCGGATGAAAATTTCCACGCACGGCCCCCCTTTTGTGGTATAGTATCTTTTGGAAGGGTGTAAATAGTAGGAAAAGGTAAAATGCAAGAACGGCGTGTTTTTGTGAGGATCCCCGTCGGGATAGACCTCACCTACCAGGTGAAGGAGGGGCTCACCCCTCCACGCTTGGGGCTGACTGAGGATCTTTCCCTGGGGGGCATGCGCTTCCGCCCCTTAGAAAGGATGGAGGCCGGACAGAGGATCTCTGTCACCCTGGATTTCCCCAAGCAGGGCAAGGCGATCCTGCACGGCCTGGTGGTTTGGTCCAGAGAGGTGCCCATCCAGGCAGGCGGCTATCAAGCCGGCGTCCGGTGGGACGACATCCCTCCGGCCGACCAGGCCCGCCTGAACGCCTTTGTCGTGGAGCACATGCGCCCGCGTTCCTCCCTCAACCTCTCCGCCTCCCCTGCCAGGGGCATCAACTTAAGGCGCGCGATCCTCTTAAGCCTGCTGGGCTTTCTCCTTATCATGGTGGGGGCCCGCCTCTGGGTGAACCAGACCCAAAGCCAGCGGGAGGCCGAGTCCCTGCGCGCCGCCGCCCAGACCTACGAAGAGCTCATCGCCTCCCTCACCGGCCAGCCCCTTCGCCCGGTCAACGACCAAACCACCACCCCCTAAGCTCCGCCGCGCTTTAAGAGAATCGTCCCGTTTGAAGTCCTTTACACCCCCCTTTTTTCACCTTACACTTGTATCGATTCCCCGGTAGCTCAGTTGGTAGAGCGGGT
>CAYJSX010000074.1:0-6413 GCA_964372575.1 uncultured Planctomycetia bacterium | reverse complement strand
CGGGGGCCTGAAGGCCGGAGAATCGGTCCTGATTCAGGCGGCCGGCTCTGGCGTGGGATCGGCCGCGATCCAGATCGCCCGGCTCTCAGGGGCCACCGTCTTTGCCACGGTCGGTTCCGACGAAAAGCTCAAGAAGGCCAAGGCCTTGGGGGCCAACTGGGTGATCAACTACAACAAGCGGGATTTCGCCGAGGAGATCCAGCGGCTTACCGAGGCCAGGGGAGTGGACCTGGTCTTTGAGCACATCGGGCCGGCCACCTGGCGGGGGAGCATGAAGTGTCTGGCCCGAGGCGGCAGGCTGGTCACTTGCGGGGCCACCACCGGCCCGCTCGTGGAGCTGGACTTAAGATTCTTCTTCACCCGTGAGCTTTCGGTGCTGGGCTGCTATATGGGAAGCCGCCGGGAGCTGGACGAGGTGCTGGCCTTGGTTGCCAAGGGCCGGCTCAAACCGGTGGTGGACACCCTCTTTCCCTTGAAGGAGGCGGGCCGGGCCCAGGCCGTGATGCAAAGCCGCAGCTTCTTCGGCAAGCTTGTTTTGAAGATTTAGACCTCCTCCATTCGATGACTCTTCCTGTTCATCAACCTAAGAAAGGGCCCTCCATCGGCGGATCGGCCATGCCGGGTGTTCGGCATGTGGTGGCGGTGGCCAGCGGCAAGGGGGGAGTTGGCAAGACCACGGTGGCGGTCAACCTCGCCTGCGCCTTGGCCCAGGGAGGGGCCAAGGTGGGACTGATGGATGCCGACATCACCGGCCCGAATGTCCCCCTCATGATGGGGCTTACCACCTTGCCTGCGTTGAAAGAGGGGAGGATCGTACCGGCCGAAAATTTCTCGGTCAAGGTGATGTCGATGGGCTTTCTCGTGAAGCCCGATGAAGCGGTGATCTGGCGGGGCCCCATGCTGCATGGGGCGGTGAACAAATTCTTGAAGGAGGTTCTTTGGGGCGAGTTGGATTATTTACTCTGTGATTTACCCCCGGGGACCGGCGATGTTCAACTTTCCCTCGCGCAGTCCATTCCGTTGACCGGGGCGTTGATTGTGACAACCCCGCAGGATGTGGCCCTCCTGGATGTCCGAAAGTCGATTGCCATGTTTGAAAAGGTCAAGGTCCCGATCTTAGGGGTGGTGGAGAACATGTCGAGTTTTGTCTGTCCCCATTGCGGGAAGGCCACCGACATCTTTTCCAAGGGGGGCGGGGCCCGGGCGGCGGAAGCGCTCCGAATCCCGTTCCTTGGAGAGATCCCCTTGGTCCCAGAGGTTCGCTCTGGCTCTGATACGGGGCATCCGATTGTTTTAACACAACCCGAATCGCCAGCCGCCAAGGCCTTGACCGACGCGGCCCGGAAGCTGGCGGCTCAGGTTTCCATCCTGGCGGCCCAGGAAGGGCCCAGGGGCCAAACGGAATGGAAGCTGTGAAGCCAAACCAGGTGCTGGATTGCTGGGGGCTCTTGTGTCCGGTGCCCGTCAGGAAAACGGCCCAGGCGCTGGAGGGTCTTCAGGCCGGACAAATCTTGAAGGTGATCGCCACCGATGAATGGTTCGGGCCGGATCTTCAGGCCTGGCTGCGCCACCAATCCCACGAGCTCCTGGGCCTGGAATCGGCAGGTCAAGAGACCCTCGCCTTCATCAGGAAGCAGTGACTTCTGCCGTCCAGGTTTCTCACCTGGTCAAAATCTTTAACGGCCTGACGGCCGTGGACGATCTCTCCTTTGAGGTCCAGCCGGGTGAGCTCTTTGGGTTCCTGGGGCCCAACGGGGCCGGCAAGACCACCACGATCAGCATCCTGTGCACCCTGCTCGCCCCCACCGCAGGATCGGCCCAGGTGGCCGGCCTTGACTGCCTGGCCCAGCCCAGACAAGTCCGGCAGGCGATCGGGATCATCTTCCAGGATCCTTCACTGGATGAACGGCTGACCGCCTGGGAGAACCTCGAGTTTCACGGGATGATCTACCACATGCCCCGTGCCTTGCGCAGGGAGCGGATGGAAGAGGCCCTTCGGCTCGTGGAGCTTTGGGACAGGCGCCACGACATCGTCAAGAGCTTCTCCGGCGGGATGAAGCGCAAACTCGAAGTGGCCCGGGGGCTCATGCATGAGCCGCAGGTTCTCTTCCTGGATGAGCCGACGATCGGGCTCGATCCCCAGACCCGACACCGGATCTGGGAAGGCATCGAGCGAATCCGGGCCGAGCGCCGGACGACCCTCTTCCTGACGACCCACTCGATGGAGGAGGCCTCCCGCTGCGACCGGGTGGCGATCCTGGACCACGGCAGACTGATGGCGCTGGATGCCCCCCAGGCCCTGGTGGCCCAGCACCGTGCCCAAAGCCTGGAGGAGGTCTTTCTCCACCTGACCGGCCGGGGCCTCCGGGACGAAACGGTCCGTGACGAAGAGATGCTGCGGGCAACCGTCAGGAGATTGAAACGGTGGCGCTAACGCCCAGTTTTCAACAATTGGGGTCAGACCCCACCTGTGGATAACTTGGATTTCTCGGCGCTGGGGATGATCTGGCGCAGGGATCTCATCCGGTTGTCTCGCGACCGGGCGCAGGTGGCCGGGTCTCTGGCCCGGCCGATCCTGTGGCTGGTCATCTTGGGGCTGGGCATGGGCCAAGCGGTGAACGGCCTGGGAGGACTCCGGTATGTGGAGTACCTCTTTCCGGGGATCGTGGCGCTCAATCTCCTCTTCGCCGCCTTTTTGTCGGCCATCTCGGTGATCTGGGACCGAGAGTTTGGTTTCTTGAAGGAGATGCTCGTGGCCCCCATCTCCCGAGCTTCCATTGCACTGGGGAAGGCGGCCTCCGGGGCGACGGTCGCCACGTTGCAGGGGTGCCTGGTGCTTCTCTTTGTGCCTTGGGTGGGCGTCTCCCTTTCCTGGACGCGGGTTCTTCTGGCCTTGCCCTTCATGTTCCTGGTGGCCTTCTCGATGACCTCGTTGGGGCTTTTGATCGCTTCACGGATGAGCTCCTTTGAGGGCTTTGGGACGATTGCCAATTTCGTGATCATGCCGATGTTTTTTATAAGCGGTGCCGTCTTCCCCTTAAACCAGGCGCCGCCGTGGCTGGCGGCCCTCTCGAAGATCAACCCCATGACCTATGCGGTGGACGGCCTGCGGACCCTTTTTCAATCGGCGGTTGGCCTCCACCTTCTCCTGGACCTTTTGATCCTGCTGGGCTTTGCGCTGGCGGCTGTGTCGCTGGCGGTGCGGGCCTTCTCCCGTCGGCTGTGACCCCGCCGGATCAGATGTGATAGAATGAAAGTTCGCAAGATCTACCTCGATGTGAGGGGGCTCACCTGCCCCAAGAAGGGGTCTGGGCAGGTGCTGGAGGCCCTCGTGGAAGCCATCCGGAAGGCCGGCCTGGAAGGGCAAGTGCAGGTCATCCCAAGAGGCTGCTTCGGGCTGTGCAACATCGCTCCCAATCTTTACATCGAGCCGGATGGCGTCTGGTATTCCCGGTTCACGCTCCAGGATGTTTCGGAGATTGTTTCCCAGCATCTTCTGGGCGGCCAGCCGATTAAGCGGCTGATCCATTACCCGAAAAAAGGAGGTATTCCAATGGAAGAGACTTTGTTGGCACGTGAAGTGGAGGTAGGCGAGGTGGCGCCGGATTTTACCTTAAAGAATGAAGAAGGCCAAGAGGTGACCCTCTCCAGCTTCCGGGGAAAGAAGAATGTGGTGCTCGCCTTCTACCCCTTTGACTGGTCTCCGGTCTGCACGGCGGAGAACTGTGCCCTCTCGAGCGACTTAGCGAAGTTTGAGGGCAAGGCAACGGTGATCTTTGGAATCAGTTGCGATTCCCACTTCTCCCACAAGGCCTGGAGCCAGAAGCTCGGCTTGACACACTCTCTCCTCGCCGATTTGAAGCGGGAGGTCTCGAAGAAGTACGGCCTGTTTCTGGAGGACCTCAACTGCTCCAAGCGGGCGACCGTGGTAGTAGACCAGTCGGGCAAGGTGATCATGAAGAAGGTGCAGGAGATCAAGGTGGCCCGGAACAATCAGGAGATCTTGGCTGCGATCCAATAACCGGTCGTCCTTCGACGAGCTCAGGATGACCGGTCATGGTGAGCCAGTCGAACCATGACCCAAGCAAACATTTCATTTCACCCTGAGGAAGATCAAATCCTCGAGCAGGAGGTTCGGCGGCACGTCCTGATCACCCCGTGGGACAAGCTGCTGGATCTCGTCAACCCCATCTACAACTGGGGACGCCGGAACTCCATCTGGCCTCTTCAATTTGGGCTCGCCTGCTGTGCCATCGAGATGATCTGCACGGCGGCCAGCCGCTTTGACATCGCCCGGTTCGGCGCAGAGCTCTTCCGGGCCTCGCCCCGCCAGGCCGACCTGATGATCGTCTCAGGTACCGTCACCAAGAAGATGGTGCCGATGATCGTCCGCCTTTACAACCAGATGCCGGAGCCCAAGTACGTGATCTCCATGGGCGCCTGCGCCACCGCCGGCGGACCCTTCAAGGAGGGGTACAACGTTGTCTCTGGCATCGACAAGTTCCTTCCGGTGGATGTCTACATCCCGGGCTGCCCACCCACCCCTCAGGCCCTCCTGTCTGCCCTGATCACCCTGCAGAAGAAGATCGATGCCCAGTCGGTCCGGAAGGTTCCTTGGTATCAGAAGGAGCCTGTTTCGGAAATCCCAGTTCCGTTGTTGGGGCCGGACCTGACCGATCTGCGCAGGGCCGACGAGATCGAGGAAAAATGCCGCCAGCCTCAACCGGCCCAGCCGGCGACGTTGCCCACGATGATTGCAGCGCCCAAGCTCACACCCACCGAAGCAGAAGGGGCCAGCTCGGCCGCGATGACACTGGCCAAGCGGCTCAACGAAGCGCTGGGCGGGAACATGGCCACCCCAGCCGGTTCTTCACTGGTGATCACGCCCAACGCCCTTGTCCAAGTGGGGAACTATTTGAAGCTTCAGCCAGACCTTTCGCTGGATTATCTCTCCAACCTCACCTGTGTGGACTACCAGGACTGCTACGAGGTGGTCTACCATCTTTACTCGACTCGGCGAACCGGAGAACCGGTGGCCCTGAAGGGGCGCGCCGAGAAATCGAACCCCCATCTGCCGTCGCTGACCCCGGTTTGGCCGGGCGCCGACTTCCAGGAGAGGGAAGTCTGGGATCTCTATGGGGTTCGCTTCGACGGCCACCCGAACCTCAAAAGGATCCTCATGTGGGAGGGGTTCGAGGGCCATCCGATGCGCAGGGATTACCTGGAGGCCTACTACGAGGGCTCGGGCAAGATCTTTCCGAGCCGCTGGAAAGAGGGCCACCACCAGAGGGCCGAGGAGCGGGTTGCCTTCGCCGACAATGTGAAATATCCCGCCGGCTACCGTCCCGCCGCCTGGCAGCCGCCACCGGAGGAGCCTCTGCGGCCGGTGACCTCTGAGACCCTGGAGCACCTCAAGACCGATACCCTGGTTGTGAACCTGGGACCCCAGCACCCCTCCACCCACGGTGTCTTCCGGATGAAAATCGTCGTGGATGGAGAGCGGATCGTGTCCCTTACGCCGATCATGGGCTACATGCACCGCAACCACGAGAAGATCGGAGAACGAAACACCTACCTCATGAATTTCCCCTACACCGATCGGCTCGACTACATCACCTCCATGTCCAACAACCTGGCCTATGCGTTGTGCGTGGAGAAGATGATGGGGATCAAGCCCCCGGAGCGGGCCGAGTACATCCGGGTGATCATGGCAGAGCTGACCCGAATCGTGAACCATTTCTGGGCGATCGGGTTCCTCTTGAACGACCTGGGGGCCTTCTTCACCCCAGCCCTCTACGCGATCGAGGAGAGGGAGCTGATCCTCGACCTGTTTGAGATGGCCTCCGGCTCCAGGATGATGTGCAACTACATGCGCTTTGGCGGTGTGATGGCCGATCTGCCGGAGGAGTTTTTGCCACTCGCCACGGCGTTGGTCAACGACCGGATCCCCCGGGCGATTGAGCAGATCGACCGGTATCTCACCAGGAATGAGATCCTGCTCAACCGCTGCCGCGGGGTAGGGGTCCTGCCGCGGGAGGCGGCCATTGCCTACTCGGCGGCCGGGCCGGTCCTGCGGGCCTCTGGGGTGCAGTACGATGTCCGGCGGGCCCAACCCTACTCGATCTACGATCGGTTTAAGTTTGACGTGCCGACTTTCCCGGAGGGAGATGTCTATGCCCGCTACCGGATTCGGATCGCCGAGATGTGGCAGTCTCTGGCGATCCTCCAGCAGGCCTTGAAGGAGCTGCCCTCCGGTGAAATCCAAGCCGGAAAGAAGCTTTGGAACATCAGGGTTGCCGCCGGAGAGGTTTACGCCCGAGCCGAAAACCCCAAGGGGGAGCTTGGTTTTTACATCGTGAGCGACGGCACCGACCATCCTTACCGCTACCACATCCGGGCCCCTTCCTTTATCA
>CAYJSX010000073.1:0-6452 GCA_964372575.1 uncultured Planctomycetia bacterium | reverse complement strand
TGAAATTTCCATCAGGGTCAAATCGTACGCGCTGCACCCCAGAGGCTCCATCAAAACCAACCTTGTGGGCCAACCCGAAACCTCCAAGGACTTTCACCAAAGGTCCAACGAGGCGTTGTCCGTCGCTGCGAACTCTCAAACCGCTTAGTTCCATCAAGGTCTTGCCGGTCAAGAATCGGAAGTCTACGCCAGCCTGGGCCAGTTGAACGATGAGATTCAGTCGCTGCCTCTGGTCGACTTGGCCATCGACACCCACCTCGTTCTCATCAAAGGTATCCAGGAAATCCATGAGGGTCTCATCCACATCGCTGATGATAACAAGACCGCTAAGGTCAACAAGCATTTGCTGAACGGTTAACGGTAAACGGACGGCCTCTGAGCCAAAAAAGTCCCGACACGTCTCTTTCTTCTGGACCACGTTCAGAAGGCTCTTCAGGAACACGTCTACTCCCTTCCCACTTCTACCAACCCGTACCAGATTTGGGAATCCATCTGGCACCGAAGCATCTTCTCCACGTGCCAGCACTTGAACAAACGGCAAGGTAAGCGGCTCTTCTTGGGCTTGCTTCTCTGAAATGAAGTCTCCGTCAGGGGCATCTCCTAGGATGAACACCAACCCCTTCCCTTGGAATTCCTCCAACAGCTCTTGCCGTATGGACCACGATTTGAGAACGGTTGCTACGGCCACATAATCCTTCCCTGTAAAAACATGCAGTACGGGGGGGCGATTCGGCATGTTTCGAAGCTCTTGCCTGAGCTTTTCTGCCACCTGTTCAGCATTGGCCAGATTCGGAACCCATTTGAAGTGGACAAGCGCCGGCTCGTGGGGCGCGTCCTTCCCTTGCGCATCAACCCCGCGCCATTGGGGAGAAAAGGTTATCCCAAGCCCTTGGGCAGCCTCCTTGGCCTCGGTCTCCACCCGTTTGAGAGGCTCTTCCTGGCGGGCCTGCAGTAAAAGTTCCTGCATTATGGAGCTGATGAGATGAAAGATGTCGGCGGCCTCTTGATCGGTGAAGACTGCGGGACTTACAGGGGGATCCATGCGCCGGCGGGTCAGTTTACCCTCGGGAGTGTACCCAAGCCGTTGCGTACCAAAGACGTAAAGATAGCTCACCCCCTCCATCGGGGCTCCCGCTTCCCTCAGCACCTCTCCCAGAGGTTCCATGAGTCGTTCTTCGTCGCTACGGATTCGCTTAGCAGAAACTTCCTCAGCAGCCTTGCCGCTTGTAATACGCATGGCCACGCCGTGCTCGGCCAGTTGTGCGGTCAATTTCAAGCGCCTGTCAAGGAAAACCTGACCCTCCATACCTCCTTGGGCCTTCTCAAAGGTATCTGTGGAGCCCATCAGCGTTCCATCCACATCGACAAACAGAATGATCCCTTCCGGCTTCACTCTTTCCCGGCTCAATTCAGCTGGAACCTCAGCAGCCAGAAGAGGAACTTCTCCATAAGTCAAATCTTTGTTGATCGCCTCAAGCAACTGGTCAAATAATTGATCCACCCCCGCACCCCCCTTTTCCGCCAGTGCCACGAAAGGATAGTGGACCGGCTTGGAGGCGCTGCTTCCCTGCACCAATACCTGCACCAGGGGAACAGGAAATGGCATGGCCTTCAGTTCCTCTTTCGAGATAAAATCTCCCTTGGGTGCATCCCCAACGATAATGGCCAGCCGTTTTCCTCCAGGTTGCACTGACAGCTCCTCCCGCATCGCCCACGTCTTACGTGGGGGAATAATTACGCTGACATAGCGATCGCCGGATAAAACATTCGCTGCTAAATGCTTGGTGGCTCGCAAGCGTTCCAGTAGAATCTGAGCAACCCTCTCAGGATCCACTAAGCCGTCCTTGAACCACTCCACAGTAAGACTGTTGGGATTGTGAAGAGACATTCTTCCCTGCTCATCCACGCCCCGCCACCGTGGGCTGATCTCCATCCCAAGCCTTTTTCTTGCTTCTTGAAACTCCGCCACAATCTGGGTCAATGGCTCCTCCAGCCCCGCGGAACGGGTACTTTCAAGGAAACGGCGCAGCCGCAGAAGGATGTCGAAGGCGTAGGGGGCTTGCTTCTGTGTCCAACCTCGTTCAAGAGCTTTAACCAGACTGTAAAGAACCCTTCGATCGTCCTCCATAGAAATAGGATTGGAGAATAGGCTTTCCCTGCCGCCACGCAACCGATCGTTCTCTTCCTGGATAACCTGCTGGGAAATCAGTACAACAATCCTCACCGCATTGCCATCCTGTTCCACAACCTTCTTCTGATCAGGCAACTCCCCTAACAACTCCAGAAGACTCCCTTGAGCCTCCTCCAGGCCGGCATCGGGAGAGGGTGTCTTCTCCTCCTGGGACAAAGCCCTGTCGGCCCTCTCGGCGCCGATCTTGATGTCTTGCCGAATCTCGGGCAGGCCGATTATCTGATGGAGTGCGTCTCTTACTTGTTGAAGCTGCGCCGGAGCCGTCATCTCGCTTAACGCTTGGACAACTGCCTCCCAAATGGCCGTCACCTGATCCGTGGTAAACTGCCCCGGTTCCGTTATCAGGTCGTTGATCTGACGGGCCGCGGCAGCAGGATCCTTGGATTGAAGCAGTTTAACGACAGCAGGCACCATCGCCTGAAGGGTGGCCTGCAGCTGCACCAACGACGCCCTCCCCGCTGCTACCGTCCCCTGCAGCTTCTCCAAGCCGGCGGAGGCCAGCTTGGCCGGCAGCCGCATCTCCGAGGCGCCGCCGCTGGGCTCTATCTCGATGACGCGGCACCCCTTGTCCTTCCAATGCTGGACGGCCCGCGCATGCACCGGTGCCATCGTCCCAATGGCGATGGCTCCACCCAGACCCGCTCCCATGATCCTGCCAATTGCTTGAGGTTTCCCATCTGGCCCTTTGAATTCTCCCTGAAACTCATCAATCATCGCGTCATAGGCCGGCGTGCTTCGGAAGAATGCCTCTTTCGGGTTGGTCTTTCCCCATTCGGTGAGAACCAGCTTCCCCTGCTTCGCCGTCTCTAAAGGATCCCAAACTGCCCTGTCTCCGCTGTGCGCCTCCTGCATCAGCTCAAACAGGCGATAGGCGTCCCCTTGACGCGCGGCCTGGACATATTGCAAACCCCGCGTAATCTCGTTCACCGCATACCAAGCCAACTGCCGCAGGGGAATAACCGATCCCATTTTAAGTTCCTCAAGCGCCCTGTCGAACTCGGGTTCTCCTGCCTTTCCCCGGATCCGGTGCGCTCCCAAGGGCGTGAATCCGCGGGCAAAATCGCTTGGATAAAACGGCATGTGAACATCACCGGGGGGCCAGAAATCTTCGCTCAATACTTTTAGGATCCCGCCTAAAGTAAGATCGTTGGGGATCTGATTGAGCAGTCTCTCGATGAATTTCTGGGGCTCTTCCCCCACCAAATCGGCGTACTCGGGTTCTCGAAGAGAGCCCAACTCCGTCAGTTCCCGAAGCAGGCCTACCTTCGCTGTTCTGTTGACCTCCCTTGTCAGCCGAGGTTTATCCCTTTCCTTGTACAGCGCCAGCAACAAGTCCTCCAGACACCAGTTCCCGTGGTAAGGCATGGGGTAACCCTGGCTGCGCGCGATATGGCGCAGCCAAAGGACGGCCAGCGAGGGCCCCATGCCGGTCATGGACTTGATGTAAGCGGCATAATTGGTGACCTCGGGCGGTTGACTGCTTTCATCGTCCAATCGAGGCAGGTCAGGCACAACGATGAAGAACCGGAAATCTTCCGGCAGCTCAACCGTCTCGTTCACCCCCTCGGGGAAGGAAAGTTGCACGGTAACCCTGCCCAGCTGGGCGGTGTTGATGGCGGTGATGTCGGCTGTTCCAGCCCGGTCGCCCACCAGATAATTGGCGTAATCGATGTCGTTATGCTGTTGCGCGGAAAACCGAAGCTCTTGCGGCAGCAAGGCCTCGATGGCATGCGCGAAAGCGCTGGGCAGGGCAGATGAAGAGCTCAAGCCCCCCTTAGGAGGAAGGCTGGTCTTTGACACCAAAAGGCGAAATCCCTTTCCCTCCAGGTAATCCCGCGCCTTCTCGCTTTGATCAAAGCACCCGGTTCGAATAAACGCGAGCGTCCCTTTGATGAGCCCTTCCCATTTGTCTTTTATGGCGTGCGCCTCTGCCCAGGCAAGCCAGGAGAGTTTGCCCGGTTCGCTCGTCCGTATCTGCTCAATCCCCCGGGGGGGCAGGGCATCGGAATCTGTTATGCTGAATTCAAAATCGCGATAGGGCCTTCCCGTGGTATCCAACCCTAAGTTCTTCGCTTTAACCTTGCCATCGTCGGTCATCTGAACGAACATCCAAATCCGGTCATGAACGGCGGCATTGATGGTCTGCCCCCCTATCCCGGCCAGATCCGAATGCCCCATAAAGACCCGAACCCGGCCAGGCGCCTGCGCCAAGGCTAGCGGCAGATGGGGATCGAAGAAGCCCTCCCTTGAGAGCTTTTCGGCCTCCTCAACCAACTCCCTGATCTGTTGTAAGTTCTCCTCGATCCGATGTGGACGAACCAGCTTCCCAATCTTCGCGCGCAACTGGGCTTGACCTGCCGGACTGGACAAAATGGCTTTCCATTCCGCCAGGGTAAACGCCGCCTTCTCTTCCTCCAGGCCGGTGCTGGAACGTTCCGCGAGCAGCTTCTGGAGGGCGTCGTAATCCGCGACGGTGGTGACGTCCAAGGACTTGTCAGTTGGGATCTCGAACATCCGCACCTGCCGGTTTTTGCGGACAATCGCCTCCACGATGTCGGTCATGTAATACTCGCCCTTGGCGTTTTTATTGATGACCGCGCCCAACAGTTCGGCCAGTCGCCTGGCCCGAATCACGTACAGGGAGCCGTTCCCCTTCGTGATCTTGGCCAGTTCCTCTTTCGAGTATCCAAATCGGGTATCCTCTGGTTTCATCGCTTCGAAATCCGGTCTTTCCAGGATGCCTATCACCTGGCCGTCCTTCTCCACCACCCGTCCCCTGGGAAATTTGGAGGTAACGTAGCCGATCACCAAGTCAACGAGCTCTCCGTAGGCTTCAAAACGGTTGTACTCCTCCACCGCCTGCTTAAATAATGCTGCGTCGTACAGGGGGCGGTCCCCAACCGTAAGGAGAAGGAGCGTATCCTTTTCCCATAATCTTCCAGCCGCCAGCGCCTGCCAGAAGGCAGCCGCGGTCCCCTCCTTGGGATTCTTCTGAACCACGTAGGTCAGGGGATTCCCCGGCTCCAGGAGACCAAATTGCTGCCGGATCCAATCTCCCTGGTGGGAAGATATGACAGCCACCGTCGGCCAACCCAGAGACTGCGCCGCCCCCACCGTCGCCCAGCCCAGGGGGATCTCCTGGCTGGGATCAAACCCAGGCAGTCCGCGGATCGGCACCAAAACCTTGGAGAGAATTTCTGGTGAATCCTTCGATGGAAATTTTGAAAATTCGGCCTGTCTGCTTGCCTTCTCCACCGACTCCTTGAAGTTGCTCGCCAACCCCCCAAAGAGGGCCACGTGCACCACACCGGCATCAGAAAGGTTTGGCTGCCCACCCTCTGGAATTATCTGCACCCGATCCAGCGGGAAGGCCTCCTCCAGCGTCTTGGCCTCCTCCAGCCCAGCCTTGGGTGATGCCGCGGGGGTCTTCTTGGCTTGTTCCAAAAGGTGTTTTCGCCCCTCGGCCCGTCGGGTTTCGGCGGCCGCCTTGTCATGGAATCCGGTGGACGTGACATCGGGGGCCATCACGGCAAACGCGGGCTTTTTGCCATGAATCATCTCTTCCATGTTGGTAATCACTGTGATGGCCTGCTCTACCTTGGGGGGATAGATGGCTGAAAGGTCATAGATTTCGGCGTAAGAGCCGTAGCCGCTGGTTTCTTCGGTAATCCGAGCAATGCGCTGTCTCTTCTGCGCCAGCACCTTCCGGGCAGCTTCAAAATCAAACGGCAGGGGTTCGTAGCCCTCGTTTCGGATTTGGGCCTTGGCCTTGTTCAAGAGGTCCATCTGATCGTCAATAAATTTCTCGGCGCGAAGGCGCGGCATCTCTTTCAAGGACTGCCACGCTTTACCTGTTACCTCGCGAAGCTGTTCGGCTGTCACCTCTTTGCCATCTACGGTACTCTTTCCCGTGGACTCCCATCCTTGAAGGTTCTGCTGGGTCACTAAGCCCCACGGTTTGCCCTCCAGATCCTTCAGCAGAAAATCGGTGAATTCGGGCATGTAGATGGTTTCCTGGCTGCCTTCCGAGTAGGTCGATTCGCCGGTGGAATCGTAGCCCCACCGGAGCCGCTCCTTGAGTAACTGATAGGGCAGGAAGTAATCCCAAAGGGTATCCAGCATCTCTTTTACGACAGTGGTGGGATGTTTGCCTTTGGGCACCTTGTAGAATGGCTTAAAACGGCGATCAAAATTGCGAACCCGGCCTGATTCTTGAAAGCGATCCAGAAAACCTCTCATCCAAGCCGGGAAATAAGTCGGA
>CAYJSX010000072.1:0-6515 GCA_964372575.1 uncultured Planctomycetia bacterium | reverse complement strand
ATTACAGGGCACGCCGAAGCTGCCGGTGTCGTGCTCCTCCTGCACCTCCAATGCCCTGATCACCCTGATGCGCGCCCTCGTCAATTACCTGGAAGGAGATCTCGTCGGCATCTTCGAGGCCAACCACGCCATCACGAGCTCTCAAAACCAACTGGGCGGCGGCGGAGGTTTGACGAAGGGTTCAGGGGCCGATCCCTCGGTGAACCGAGTCGTGGAGAGCTCCGGGGCCGGCACGGAGACCGGAAGAATCGTGCCCGAGGTAGAGGGGCGGGTCACCGGATTCTCGGTACGGGACGCCACCTATGCCCAATCGGTGGTCAAGCTGGTCTTCCGTTCCAAAAAACAGGTCACCCCGGAAGAATTGAAGGAGCACCTGAAGCGGCTGACCCGGATTCCAGTAGAGGAGGGAGGCTTGCAGGGCATCGTCGCTGTGGAAGATCTCGGGGCGATTGCCTCTTCGCTTCAGATACAGCGGCGTACCGAGTCTGGCGTTGTGGACGAGGCCTCCATTCAGGTGGAGGGGAATTTGGTGAGCCTCGTCTCCTGGTACGAGAACGAGTGGGGATTTGACCACCGGGGGGCCGACCTGGGCCTGAAGGTGGGCCTGGTGGACGAAGGGGTTTCGCCCGGGGAGGCGATCCGGCTGGTCCAGCCCCTCGCCACCCGGATTCAACCTCCTCAGCCGGTGGTCCACCGCCAGCCGACCCTTCGCGAAAAGTTGCCGGATCTCCTGGACGAGCTTAAAAGGTACCCGGGCCCGCGCCGGCAAGAACAGATCCTGGGGCTTTTTGGCCGGATCGATCAGGAGCTTCCTGAGAGGATCCAACAGCGCCTGCGGGTCCTTCCGGTGAGCGCCCGCCTGATCCGGGAGGGCTTCAAGAAGCACCAGGTGGCCGCTTGCAGCGTGAGCAACACCGCCCGCTCGGCAGATATCATGCGGGCCGCCTTCCGGGATGCCCTCACCGCGAACCAGCCCCTCATCCTGATGATCGCTGAAACCGAGGGGGATCTGGAAAGGCCGGGTGGTTTGACCGGCTATGCCTGGAACTCCTTTGAGGAGTTTGCGCAAACGGCCATGCGGATTGCCCAAGAAGAGTTTGAACGGGCCGGCCGCACCGTTGCCTGGTCCTTGCATGCCGACAATCTCCGGGTGGACAAGAAGAAGACGCTGGAAGAGCAGAAGAAGGAGATCGAACGAGTTCGAACCCTCATCCGGCGGCTCCTTTCGATCGGGTTCACCTCCTTCGCCATCTACGCCACCAAGCTTTACGACGATAAGGCCGGCTACCAGACCTGCTTGGATGTGGTGGGCGACTTGGCCTCAGAGCTTCCGCCTTGGGCTTCGCTGGAGACCGATGTGGGGGAGGAGGGGGTCAAGGTCATGGTCCAGGGGCAACTGGTTAAGCGGGCGACGACACCGGAGGAGGCCACGCTCTTCATCCAAGGGGTGGCCCAACGGCGCTACCGTCGGTGGAAGAACGATTCCCGCTACGCGGATTTCAGTGAAGGGCAGTTGAGGGAGCTTGCCCAGCCCGATTTCCTGGCCATCGCCAGCGCCCCGCGGGGTTTGGCGGTGGATAAGACGCAGATATACCCAACGATCGCCTCCTCCATCTGGAAGATCTTCGACGCCCTCTTGGGTCAAGCCATCCAGGTGGATGTGGTTTCTGTGCCGATTCGAACGGAGCTGATGATGCATGGGACCTCGGGCCACGCCCTCCAAGATCTTGCCGGCGTGATCCCGGACGATCTCAAAGGCCGCACGATCGGCCAGATGCTGGGCAAGGCCAACATCGCCTCCATCTACCATTTCAAGCGATTCGAAGCCCTGAGTGTGCTGCTCCTCGATAGGTCGCTGGGTGAAGAGGCCCGTCATCAGATCCAAAGACTAAGAGACGACATCTTTAAGTTCATCGCCTTGGAGGTGGATAAGAAGGGCGAAGGGCCATGGAGGGTGTACCAGGATCTGGTGGACCGAGGAGCATACGATCCTCAAACAGGCGATATCAAAACCGAGGAAGCAGTCGGGCGGGTGCTGGCGGCCGTTGAGCATTATCGCGACATGAAGAACTTTGCCCTGCCGTTTCAGGACCGATTCTTAGGGTTGCCTGCCGAGGTTCAGGAGAAGATCGTTGAGTACATTCAAGGGGTGATGGCCGATCACCGGGATGCCTTCGCGCCGTTTCGAGAAAAGGTTGTTGCTGCGACTGGCTTGGAAGAAGGAAAGGAGCACAAGCTTGTTCCGCTCAACTTAGGCGAGCTGGTAGAGCAGGGGATCAACCGACCAGCAGAGGTTCCCATTCCTCCCGAGGTGGTGGATGAGATTGGCCACGACGTGGCCCTGGCCTTGGCCGGAAAGCAGAAGGGAGAACCCCTGCTGGTCATTGGTACCCACAAGCAGAAGGGACCCAAGGACCCGGTGGAAGAGCTGCTTAAAGGGGTCGGTCGAGCCGCCACAGGTCAGAATCTTCAACTGGTCGTCGCTCTCTCCGCGCCCCTGGTTACCTCCCTGCCGGAGGAATGGAGGCAGGTCCTTGCCCAGGCGAAGATCGCTCGGGGCTCTCCGGAGGTGATGGAGGAGAAGCCAGGCGCCTATACCGGAAGGATCTCTGCGGAGGTGCTCAAGCAGGCCGGGATTTCTTACGCCCTCGTAGATCCCAAGTCTCCCGGCCAAATCAAGGCCTGCCTCGATAAAGGCATTCAGCCCATCTTGATTCTTTCTTCATGGGCTGACTTGCCCCAGGAGGAAATTCTCCAGGGATATTCTGAGGAGATGCTCAATCGGATCGTCCTGGTTCTTCCTGAGGCCGTCTCCCAGATCGAACCACCCGGGCGGTGGGCTCAGGTGAAAAGGAAGGGTTGGCTTGTCCGGGGGATCGTGGAAGAGCCCCTCAAAGAGCTCAAGGCCCTTCAGGAGCTTCGAGCGATCCGGCAGAGAAATCCCAATGACCTCCTGGTCCACCTCTGGCAGGAGGATGGCAAGATGAAACTTCCTCGTAACCCCATCCACCTCCTCCATGCGCTGGTAGAAATCCAACAGCTGGCCCAAGAAGGAGAGCTCGTGGTGATGCCCCCCACGGCCTTCCTGGGAAGTCTTGGCCTCAGATCTCCGCCACCCTCGATCCCCGGTGTGCGCTTCGGGATTCAGCAAGGCCTAGACCCCTTGCTCACCGAGGCCCCCGAGTCCGCGACTCACCGCATTGTGGGGCATCACGAATCCGGACATTCCGATGAAGAGGTCAACGTCCTGTTGAAGGAATCCCTTCGCCGGAGAGAGACGCCCATCCTCGTGGTCCCCCTGAAACATTCCAAATGGGTGGAAGGCCAGTTGGACTCCAAGGCCTGGAAAGAGGCGTTAAGCGCCCAGCTTCAAATCCGCCTCAAGGAGATTCCCCTCGAAGACCTCAAGAGAATCGTCTTTATCCTGGAGCGCGTCAGCATCGCCAATCCCAACGAGCTACCCCCTAAGGTTCGTGAGGAGGAGCTTTTAAAACAGATCGAGGGAATCCTGGAAGTTCTTTGGGGCTTCTTAAAGGATGCCTATGGCCCAGAGGTTGCCGATCGAGCCCGGCTGGGCTACGGCGGCTCCATGAATAAGGAGAACATCACCCGCTACAGAGGGCTTAGCAGGGTTCGGGCCCTGATGCTGGGTTCTGCCAGCTTATCCAAGGACGATTTCGTCTTAGCCATTCAAGCCCTAGGGCCCCAGCCAGTCCAGGCGCCTGTCGTACCCGCCAAGGCCCCTCCTCCGCAGGCTGAACCACCCCTCCCAATACCCCCGGCGGCCGCGGCTCCAGAGGAACAGGGTCTGACCCTTGAGGGCCGCCGCGATCGGGCCACCGGCGAGTACCGGGAGCTCTCGGCTACCTACGAGAGGAGACTTGAAATCCTTGCCGATCTGGTCGGTTGGTCGGATCAGGTATCTCGGGAGAGATCTCCACAGGAAGCTGTCGAGTTCTTGAAACCCACCTGGAATACCATTCTGAATGTAGACAGGATCAACGCTGCATGGCTCAATCCCCTCTTTGAGTTTTTTACCAAGCGGATACCCCCTCGAGGCCAGCCTTGGGTTCGCGATTCCCTGGCCTACGTCTGCGCCAACCTCTCCTTTGACAAGACCGAAGATCACCTCCTGATGCGCTTTTCCCAATACCTGGACAGCCCCCAGCTCGATCTCCGCTGGTTTGTCCTTGGCGTCAGGGAAGGGATGCGGACCCACAACGAGCGCCATCGTGAAGAGGTGGCGCAGAAGCTGGTGAAACGCCTGGCCCAAGAGGATCAGGAAGCTCTCCTCAAAGAGATGATCCAGATCCTTAATCGCGCGGGCGCTTGGACGCATACCCTGCAGGGCTTGACCCAGCATCTGGTCACCTGCCGTCAAAGGAATCAGCCCGGGCCTGCCCAAAGGCTTTTAAGACTCTTCGAAGCGGTAGAGATCATCTCCCTGCCCCAATGGGATGGAACCTCCGCTTTGCCTAAGGCGGTTGAAGAGGTGCGCGAAGAACTTACCCGGTGGTCGGAGGATTTAGAAGGTGGTCCCACCCAGGCGTTGGCCCAGCAGGCCCTTCATTATCTGGATTCATCCGTTGAATCGGTCCGCGGTTTGGTTCGCGGGGTCCAGGGGGGTTTTGATCATCTCGATCCACCCCGCCAGCCAGGTCTCTGGCCGACCAATGTCAAGAAGGTGCGGGTTCTTCGAACCTTAATTCCCGGCCGCAAAAGGCCTACGAGCCTGCAGAAACAGTTCACCCTCGCACATCCGGTAGCCGTTGCGGCTGTTCATGCCTATCGGTGGCTCAGGCGCGCCGAGGAGGGCAACCCGTTCATCAGCGCGGAGGGCTCTCCCGCCGATGCCGAATCTAGAGAATCGATGGTTCGAACCTTTTCTGAGATTCCCTGGCTCAGGGGGATTGGACTCAACTCAGAGGGAGCGCGGGATAAGTCTGCCTACATCGAATACCAGATGCCCCTGGGCGGGGGCTGGGCCCTGGGCCGGCTGACCAGCTTCTGGATGAAGTGGTTCTTGGGCGTGGCGACCGACGTCATTGAGGTGGTCACCGATGTGGTCGAGCTGACCAACGGGATGGCCAAATCCAAGGTGATGGGCACCATTTCGCTGGCCAGCTACTTCCGGAAGAAAGGTCAGATGGCCTTGCCGGACGATCCTCGGCTGGACAAGATCGCCATTGGCGCGGCGCCTCATCTGACGCCAGAGCTGGCCGCCGACATCCGCATCGAGGATTCGATGGTGAAGAATGCCCCCAGGTTTGCCCAGGCCTATGGGATTCCGGTTCAGGAGCTCAAGGGGGTCGTGCTTCTTCGGGAGAGGAATTTCGACATCTTAAGAGAGCTGGATGAGGCAGAGGTTCCGCTGGGCGATTTCTCATCGAAATTGAAAGGTCTCAAGGAACCCAAGGATTTTGTAGTCGCCTATAAGAAGCTGGAAGGAAGACTGAAGGAAACCGGTATGGCCCAACTGGGAAACGTCACCCTGGTGGCCGACGGGGATCTGATGCCCTTTTTGGGCCTCGTGACAGGCCAGATCCATTTCATCGCGGGTGTGGGGGGAACCACAGAGGGCGGGGTTCTGGCCGCTGTCGTCAAGGCCATGGGGGGAAGGCTGTGGGCCCGCTTAGTGCCTCATGAGGCTTATGCGTATCGGAGTCAAACCGGTCGTTGGTCCTCGGAAGAGAAGCTCAGATACTGGAGCCGGTCTGAATCCCGCCACCTTGGCGAGGATAATTATTCCCATAGCGAGAGAAATCAGCTTCAGGAGAGAGGCCTCATGCCTCCCGACACGGTCCTCACCCATGGGCAGCGCCACTGGAACGCCGAATTAACCGAGCAGGACCTTGCCCCGGGGAAAGATGGGGTGGTCACCCTGGCGGCCATTAAAGACAGCCCGTGGCTTCCCGAGCTGAAAGGGGTACGGTTTGGGCGGGATGCCCATGAAGTGGCGGTGACGCTGGCCTGGGTCACCTCCTCCGGTCTCATCCAGATTGTAGAGGTGGTTTATGAAACCAACATCGGCAGCATCAAGCAGGACCTTCGAGCGGAACTGAATCGGCCTCCGGCGACGAGGGATCTCCAGCGAGAGGCGGGTCTCTGGACCGAACTGGTGACGGCCTACTGCGATGCTCAGGCGTTTGGTCTTGCCGTGGGGGCCTTAGAGATGGCCCGGGAGTCATTGTTACAGAAAAGCGGAGCTCAGGATCAGGAATTCGGCCACCACCTCGACGCGCTCGAAGGGTACGTCAAGGCGATGCACTTCATCGTATGGCAGGAGAAGGGTCCTAACCGACTGGCCTACGACGCCCTGGTGGGTGGGCCGTTCGACCGTCATGACCTCACAGGGCGCGTTGGAGGGCTCCGGAAGGTTCTGGACCAAAGGTTAAACGTCGAACAGGAATCTCTCAAGGGGGTCACGCCGGTTTCCATTACGCCCGAGCCCTTTGAGTTGGGCGCCGGCCTGGAGGAGAAAGATGCCAGCTTGGCCCACGCTGAGGCCATGGCAG
>CAYJSX010000071.1:0-6635 GCA_964372575.1 uncultured Planctomycetia bacterium | reverse complement strand
TGGGGCCGAAGATGAGACAACTCCGCGCTTAAAGGATTTTGAATCCTGGGGGCAGAGTCCGGTTCGTCGCAGAAGTGGGAAAGAATCTCCGCGCTCACCAGAGAGTAGCTGAGAATCTCCTGGTAGCCGGCCTCCACGAGCAGTTTCTTCAAAAGATCCTCCCGCTCAATCCAGGGATCTTCCGCCGGTTTCCAGCCCCTGGCCAGTGGTCGGCGGTCGGCGGCAGACAGGGTGGCCGGACAGCGCTCATACCCCCAGAGGCGCGCCAGCTCCTCCTGCAGGTCCTCCGGGATCTTCAGGTCGTCTCGGAAGCTTGGCGGGGTGACGATCCAGCGCCTGGTGCTGCCGGCAACCGCGCAGCCGATCCTCTCCAACAGGCGCTTCTGCTGGCTGGGATAGATGGGCATCCCCAAGGCCTTCTGGGCGTTGCTGGAATAGAGGAAGATCCGGCGCTTGGGAGGTCTGTGTGTGACCACGTCGATGGGCAGGTTCTCGCATCTTCCGCCTGAAAGCTCGCAGATGAGCCGGGCCGCCCGCAGGGCCCCGGTCCAGACCATGGCGAAATCAACTCCCCGCTCAAAGCGGTAGGAGGAGTCGGTGGCCAGGCGCAGCCTTCTGCTGGCGCGCCGGATGAGGCGCGGCTCGAACCAGGCCGACTCCAGAAAGAGGCGCTGGGTCTTGGGGCCGATCTCGGTGTCGCGGCCTCCCATGATGCCGGCCAGGGCCACCGGCCGTTTGCCGTCGGCGATCACCAGAGTCTCCGGCGAGAGGGTTTGGGTCTGGCCCTCAAGGGTGATCAGCTTTTCGCCGGCGGCGGCCCGGCGGACCCGGATGGCGCCTCCTTCCAGGCAATCCAAGTCAAAGGCGTGCAGCGGCTGGCCCATCTCAAAGAGGCACAGGTTCGTGGCGTCCACCACGTTGTTGACCGGCCGAAGCCCCATGGCTGTAAGCCGTGAGGCGATCTGGGGGGGGCTTGGCTTCACCGACACCCCCTCGATCAGAATCCCCACATAGCGGTGGCAGCCCTGATCATCCTCAACCGTCACGGACATCGGCGCTGGCCGCCGGCTGGCCTCCGGCAGGGTGCTCTGCCTGATAAGCCAGCGGGGCATCCGGAACCTCCGTCTCAAGACAGCCGCCGTCTCCCGGGCTAACCCCAAGTAGCTCAGCAGGTCAGGCCGGTTGGGGGTCACCTCCAGCTCAAAGAGCCAGTCTCCGTCCATCGGGGTTAGGCCTGTCACCTCGGTCCCGGAGAGGGTCAGCCGTTCGGCCAGTGCCGCCGGCGGTATGGAAAGCTCGATAAACTCCTTCAGCCAGGAAAAGAGGATGCGCATTGGGTCTTAAGGAAACTGCTGAAGAAATCTTAGGTCGTTTTCAGAAAAGAGCCGGATGTCGTCGATGCCGTGTTTGAGCATGGCAATCCGCTCCACCCCCATCCCAAAGGCAAATCCCACTGTTCCCACCGGGTAGCCCACCGCCTGAAAGACGGCCGGATGGACCATCCCGCAGCCCAAGATCTCCAACCAACCCTTCATCCCGCACACGCTGCAACCCTTGGCGTCGCAGAGACTGCAGGCCAGATCCCCTTCTGCCGAGGGCTCGGTGAAGGGAAAGTAGTGAGGGCGAAACCTGAGCCGCGCCTTGGCCCCGAACATCTGCCAGCTGAAGGCCGTCAGCGTCCCTTTAAGATCGCCAAGGGTGATCCCGAGTCCCACGGCCAGGCCCTCCACCTGGTGAAACTGGAACGAGTGCGAGGCATCCACCGCGTCTCGCCGAAAGACGCGGCCAGGAACCAGGATCTGAAGGGGGGGAGCGTGGGCCTTCATGAACCGAACCTGGACCGGGCTCGTGTGGGAGCGCAGCAGCAGGCGGGAGTTCGATTCCAGATAAAAGGTGTCGAGGCTCTCCCGGGAAGGGTGATCCGCCGGGATGTTGAGCGCTTCGAAGTTGTTCTCTTCGGTCTCGATCTCAGGCCCTTCGACCGGGGAAAAGCCGAGCCCGCGGAAGATCGCCACGATCTCCTGGATGGTCTGGGTGATCGGGTGGAGCCTTCCTACCGAGGGCAAAAGGCCTGGAAGGGTGAGGTCCATCTGAGGGCCCTGGGGGGCGGCCGGTCGGGCGCGGGCCGAGGCCTCCTCAAAGAGGCGGGTCAGCTCGGCCTTGAGGCCGTTCAGCTTCTTGCCCAGCGCGGCCCGCTCCTCATGGCTCCACCGCTCCTCGGAGAGTCTTGAAAAGTATCCGTTCAGGCGGCCGCGCCGCCCCAAGACCTGAACCCGCAGGGTCTCGACCTGCTCAAGCCCCTGGCTGCCAGCCAGGGCCGATTGGGTCTCGTCCAAAAGTCGATTCAGCTCTTGGATGAGCTGTTCGAGGGAAGTCTCCATTGCGCGAATCCCTTAGGATGACGCGGCCTGCGGTTGGCTTAAGGCGCCCTTGGCCGTCTCCACCAGGGTCTGGAAGGCGGCCTCGTCGCTGACCGCCAGATCGGCCAGGATCTTTCGGTCCAAGGCCACCTTGGCCGCCTTCAAACCGGCCATGAACTGGTTGTAGCCCAGGCCTTGGGCGGCGGCGGCGGCATGAATCCGGGTAATCCAGAGACCCCGGAAATTTCTCTTCCGGGCCTTCCGGTCCCGCGTGGCAAAGGCCATCGCTCGGTTGACCGTCTCCTTGGCTCGGCGAAAGAGCTTGGAGCGCTTGCCCCAATATCCCTTGGCCCGCCCAATCATCCGACGGTGCCGCTTCTTGCTGGAAATCGCGTGCTTCACTTTCGCCATGGTGTCTTCTCCTTATGGGGTGCCAGGTTGAAACCTGGCACCCTTACCTTAACCGTAAGGCAAAAGGCGCCTGATCTTTTCCTCGTCGGAAGAGCTCACCAGATCCGGGCGCCTCAAGCGCCTCATCCGCTTGGGGCTTCTGCCAGAGAGGAGGTGGCTGCGGAAGGCGTGGGCCCTTCGGATCTTGCCCTTACCGGTAAACCGAAAGCGCTTGGCCGTGGCCTTGCGCGTCTTCATCTTAGGCATGCTATTACTCCACGACTCATGCAAAACCGTTCGTGCTGAGCTTGTCGAAGCACGAACGTCCCTCCTCACCCTTCGACAGGCTCAGGGTGAACGGGGCGGTTTGCATGACTCGTGTTACTCCTTTTATGAGATCCCTCGTCGCTGACGCTCCTGGTCATCCCCGCCCTCGTTTACACGAGGGTAAACTCCAGCGGGGATCCTCACTGAAGCCTGCCCTCGACTTGATCGAGGGATGACGGCTTGAGAGCCGTCACTTGGGGGCGAGCGTCATGAAGACAAACCGCCCCTCCTGCATGGGGGGGCGCTCCACCTGGGCGATTGGCGCAACGTCGGCCTGAAGCCGATCCATGAGGCGCCTGCCGAACTCCTGGTGCGCCATTTCACGGCCCCTGAACATCAGCGTCACCTTCACCTTGTCCCCCCGCTTCAAGAACTTGATGAGATTTTTGAGCTTGGTCTGATAGTCGTGGTCATCGATCTGGGGCCTGAAGCGAAGCTCCTTGAGGTGTGTCCGCTGGTGCTGCCGATTCTCCCGATCCTCTTTTTCCTTCTCGTAGCGGTACTTCGAATAATCCAACACCCGACACACCGGTGGATGGGCCTGCGGGGCTACCTCCACCAGGTCCAGCGCTGCCTCTTTCGCCTTCGCGACGGCCTCCTCCAAGGAGACCACACCCACTGCTTCCCCCTTCGCTCCAATCAATCGAACTTCCCTCACACGAATCTGTTCGTTAATCCTTAGCTCACCCTTTTGGATGTCGTCTCTCCTCCTTTATTTTTTATCGTGAATCTCCCGCTGAAGCTTCTTCAGAAACTCGGCAAGCGGCATCGCTCCGAGATCTCCGCCAACGCGGGCCCGCACCGAGACCGTCTGCGCCTGAACCTCCTTCTTGCCCACGATCAGCATGTAGGGAACCTTGGCGAGCTGAGCGTCCCGGATGCGCGCCTGAAGGGTTTCCCGGCGGTCGTCGGTCTCAACGCGCAGCCCCTCCTGGATGAGCCGCTGGGCAACCTGGCGGGCGTACCCCTCCTGATCCTGGGTCAAGGGAATCACGGTCGCCTGCACCGGGGCCAGCCAGACCGGAAAGGCCCCGCCGTACTGCTCCACCAAGGTCCCCAGGAAGCGCTCCAGCGATCCGAAGATCGCCCGGTGGATCATCACCGGCGCCCCCGGCCGGCCGTCCGACTCGACGTAGGTCAGGTTGAAGCGCTGCGGCAGCACAAAGTCGAGCTGAACGGTGGCGCACTGCCAGAAGCGGCCCAAGGTATCCTTCACGTGCACGTCTATCTTGGGGCCGTAGAAGGCGCCGGCGCCGGCGGCCACCTCGTAGGCAACGTTCCAGCGCTTCAGGGCTGACATCAAGACCGCCTCGGCCCGGCCCCACTGCCCCTCGTCCCCTAAAAACTCAGGCGGGCGGGTGCTCATCTCCACCTTGTACTCGTGGAATCCAAAGTCCCGCATCGCCTCCTGGATAAACTGGATCACCCCCCCGATCTCCTCCTCCAGCTGCTTAGGCCGGCAGAAGATGTGGGAATCGTCCTGGGTAAAGCCCCGGACCCGAAGTAAGCCGTGCAGGACGCCGGACTTCTCGTTCCGGTAAACCGTCCCCAGCTCAAAGAGGCGAAGCGGCAGCTCCCGGTAGCTGCGCAGGCCCGATTGATAGATCAGGATGTGCCCGGGGCAGTTCATCGGCTTGATGCCCCACTCCTCTTGTCCCACCTTAAAGAGGTACATGTTGGCCCTGTAATACTCGGTGTGGCCCGAGCGGGCCCAGATGTTGCTCCTTAAGATGTGGGGTGTTACAACCGGCAGATACCCCCGAGCCGCGTGCTGCCGGCGGGCGTAATCCTCGATGATCCCGCGCACCAGGGCCCCCTTGGGCGGATAGAAAACGAGCCCGGCCCCCGCTTCCTCCACCATGGTAAAGAGCCCCAGGGCCTGTCCCAGCTTGCGGTGGTCCCGGCGCTTGGCCTCTTGTTTGGCTTCAAGAAATTGGTTGAGCTCCTCGGCGCTGCCGAAGGCGGTTCCATAGATGCGGGTCAGCTGCGGATTCTCCTCGTTGCCGCGCCAATAGGCCCCGGCCAAGGAGAGGAGCTTAAAGGCCCGCACCTGGCCGGTCGACTCCATGTGAGGCCCCTCACACAGATCCACGAACTCTCCGTCGGTATAGAGAGAAACTTGGGGTCCTGGAATCTCCCGGATCAGCTCCATCTTAAACGGCTCCCCCCGGGCCGAAAAGAAGGCGCTCGCCTTCTCCTTGGGCAGCTCGGAGCGCTCGAAGGGGAGGTTGGCCTGAACGATCCTGGCCATCTCGACCTCGATGGCGGCGAGATCTTCCTCGGTAAACGGCCTCTCCGGCGCCACGTCGTAGTAGAAGCCCTCCTCAATCGGCGGTCCGATGGCGAGCTTCGTCGCCGGCCACAGGCGCTTTACCGCCTGGGCCAAGATGTGCGCGGCTGAGTGCCGCAGTCTGTGCAGCCCTTCGTTCATCTTAAAAGTGGTGGGCGGTACTGGACTCGAACCAGTGGCCTCATCCATGTCAAGGATGCGCGCTAACCGGACTGCGCCAACCGCCCCAAATAAGTTCTGCCGGGGAAGGGAGTCGAACCCCTAAACCCTTTCGGGTACAAGATTTTAAGTCTCGCGCGTTTTCCAGTTTCGCCACCCCGGCCAAGCAAAGACGAGGCGCGGGTCGGAATTGAACCGACGAATAACGGTTTTGCAGACCGCTGCCTTACCACTTGGCTACCGCGCCGGAAAAAGATCTCATGACCGCTTTTTTTGGGAGGCGAGGAGGGATTCCACCGTGTCGAGGATTCGGGCCGCCAGGCGCGGCTTGGCCATCCCTTTAAAAGATTTCGTGCGGCCTTGCCTTTCCAGGATGGCCCCGTCAACCGGATCTTGACCACATGGGCCGCGCCCCTTGCCCTTGGGGGAAAGCTGGGTGGCCACGATGGCGTCAAGGTCTTTGGACTTGAGCTTGGCCCGGGCGTTGGCCAGGAGGCGCTCGGTCTCCAGGGCAAAGCCAACAATCACCTGGTGGGGCCTTCGGCGCCGGGCCGCCTCGGCCACGATGTCCGGATTTTCAATGAGCTCCAGCTCCCAGAGCCGGAGACTGCCGGCCACCCCGGAGCGCTTGATCTTTTGGGTCGCCACCCGGATGGGTCTAAAGTCGGCCACCGCCGCCCCCATGATCAGGGCGTCGGTCCCGGCAAAGGCGCGGCCGACCGCCTGCTCCATCTGGGCGGCTGTTTCCACGTTGACCCGCCTGACCCCTGGCGGGGTGGGCAGCTGGGTAGGGCCGCTGATGAGGGTCACCGCGTGGCCACGGGCCTTGGCCATCCGGGCGAGCGTATAGCCCAGGGCGCCGGTGGAGTAATTGGAGATGAAGCGGACCGGATCGATCGGCTCCCGGGTTGGCCCGGCAGTGATGATGAAATGATACCTCCTGCGTCGGGTCACCCAATCACTCCTTGGCTGAGCCGTAAGCTCGGGGTCCTGTCAAGGGTTAGCTTGAGCCTCCGTACGCCAGCTCGGCCACCCGTCGGGGGAGGGCTGTCGGTTGGCTGCAGGAAACCCCGGCTTGAGGGCTGCGCCCTCCGCGCATCGTTCGAGCG
>CAYJSX010000070.1:3752-6754 GCA_964372575.1 uncultured Planctomycetia bacterium | reverse complement strand
AGGCCCACCAGCAGGACCGCCAGGAGGAACTCGAGGAGGGTGAAGCCGGGGGAGCAACTCCTCACTTGATCAGGCCGCGCAGGACCTTGAGGTTCATGACATCCTCGGTGCACTGCTCATCCTTGGGCGTTTCCAGGACCATGGGTACGCGCTTGAACCGGGCGTCGTTCATGAGGCATCGGAAGCCATCCAGCCCGATGGCCCCCTGGCCGATGTGCTCATGCCGGTCCACCCGGCCGCCCAACTCCTTTTTGGAATCGTTGAGGTGGATCGCCTCGGCCTGCTCGATCCCCACCACCCGGTCAAACTCCGCTACCACCTTCTCGTAGCTGGCCTTGGTCCGGATGTCGTAGCCGGCGGCCAGAAGATGGCAGGTATCCAGACAGATCCCTGTCCGCTTCGGGTGGTCGGTCAGCTCAAGCAGGGTTGCCAGGTGCTCAAACCGATGGCCCACGGCCGAGCCCTGCCCGGCGGCATTCTCATACAGGATCTTGACCGAAGAACCCTTGGTTTGATTCAGCACCCAAGCGACCGACTTGGCGATCCGCTTCAAGGCCACCCCCTCCCCAGAGTCCTTGTGGGAGCCGGGATGCATCACCACAAAGGAGAGTCCGAGGGTCGTTGCCCGCTCCACCTCCACCTTCAGGGCCTGCTTGGATTTCTCAAGAAGGGCCGGGTCAGGGGAGCCGACATTGATAAGATAGGCGTCGTGAGAAAAGACCGGGAAAATGCCGCTTTTCTCATAAGCTTCCCGGAAGCGCTGGGCCTGCTCCTTCGTGATAGGGGGGGCATCCCACTGGTTGTTCGACTTGGTGAAGATCTGCGCCGTGTCGCAGCCAACCTTTAAGCCCCGCTCGATGGCCAGCTCAAATCCGCCGGCCACCGACATGTGAGCCCCGAGTCTTGGAAGGGTGCCAGGATTTATCCTGGCACCCGACACTTTAACTCCGACGGCGGCCTGCAAGATCCACCCAAATCTGCTGGAAGCCGGCGCCTTGGCAGGCCTCCTCCACTTGGGCTAAAAGGCCCGGGTCGGCCAACCGGCCGATCGCCTGCGGCTCCAGCTCCAGGCGCACCGCCACCTCGTGGTGCCTGGCCCGAAGCGCCTTGAATCCCAACCGCTTCAAGGCCGCCTCGCAGGCCTCCACCTGCTTAAGCCGCGCGGCGGTCACGGCCATGCCGGCAGGAAGCCGAGAGGCCAGGCAGGCCATCTGGGGCTTGTCCCAAGTGGGAAGCCCGAGCGCGCGGCTGGCCTGCCGAATCTGGGCCTTGGTGAAGCCGGCCTCCACCAAGGGCGAGCGAACGCTCCACTCCTTGGCCGCCTGCCTTCCAGGCCGGACATCGCTCAGGTCGTCCAGATGGGTGCCATCCAAGACGCAGGCCAGGCCGAGTTCTTCCGCCTTGCGGCTGGCGAGGGCGAACAGCTCTGACTTGCAGAAGTAGCAGCGGTTGACCGGGTTGGCCGCGTACCGAGGGTCGTCCAGCTCCTTCGACTCGATCAGGAGGTGCCGAATCCCGATGGCAGCGGCAAGCGCCTTGGCCTCCTCAAGTTCGGCCGCCGGAAGGCTCTCAGAGACCGCGGTCATCGCCACCGCCCTCTCCCCCAGGGCATTGTGCGCCGCCTTCGCCAGGAAGGTCGAATCGACCCCTCCGGAAAGGGTGACGAGTACCGAGCCCATGCCCTTTAAAATTTCTTGAAGCCGCTCGACCTTCTTCAAAGGCCTTCCTTGACCTCCTGAAGGAGCTTCAACTTCTTCAGGGCCGACTCGTGGGGGAGGAACTCGAGGCCGCAGTTGGGAGAAAGCCAAAGCCGCTCCAAGGGGATGACCTTGGCCAAATTTTGAATTTGGCCCTTAAGCTCGTCGGCCGACTCCAGGCGTGTGTTCCGGGCATCCACCAACCCCAAGGCCACCTCACCCTTGAAGGCCGTCTTCTTAAGCCCCTGAAGCACCTGGGGGCCCGAGACCCCATCGAGGCAGAGCACCTCCACCTCAAGCTGCGATAAGGCGGAAAGTACCGTGGAGACGTCGTGGAAATAGCAGGCCACCCACCGCCTGACCTTGCCTTGGAGGTTCCCGAAGATCCGGTTGATCGCCTCAATCCCTCTGGCCAACAAAGGTTCGCCGGCCAAGAAGGCCGGCTCATCCAGTTGAATCTCCAAGGCCCCGGCCGCCGACAGGGCCTTGGCTTCCTGTACCAGAAGACCGGTGTACAGATCAAGAAGCTCCTGGCGGGACTGGCCGGCCCTGAGCTCTGTGAAGGTCACCAGGGTCAGGGGCCCTGGCAAGACCGCCTTGACCGGTCCCTTGGCCACAGAGGCGGCGAAGCGGAAATCCTCTGCGACCGAGCTTTTCTCCCACCGCGGCGTTCCATCAACCTCCAGCTTGCGGTAATAGACGTTATTGTCGAAGAACCGCTTCAGGGTTCCCCGGCTGATCCCGGAAACCGACCGGGCGACCGGGTGGGCCAGATCCTCCCACCGGATCTGTCCGTCGGTGACGAGATCTATGCCGGCCTGCTCCTGCTCTTGGATCACCCGGCGGGTGACCTTCTTAAGCTCCTCCTCCAGTTGGGCCTCGCTGGCGAGCTGCCGCTGCCACTTGTCGATGACGCCTGGAAGATGGTCCGACCTTGACTGCGCGACCTTAGGATAACTGCCGATGACCGTCGTGCGAAGGGACATCAGAAAACCTTCCTTATCTAACGTTGGGTGAGAGCAAAGGGATCCTTGATCAAGCGGGCGATCCTCGAATTCTTCAAGAGCCCCTTTTCATCCATCACCCTTCGGATCGAGACGTCCCGTCTTACCGCCTCTTTCACCAGCTCGGCCGCCTGACCATAACCGATGTAGGGGTTAAGCGCCGTGGCCAGCCCTAGAGAACGCTCCGCATACTCCCGGCAGCGTTCCGCGTTGGCCTGGGTGGCCCGGACACAGCGGTCGTTAAACAGCCGAATCCCGTTGGTCAGGATTTGGATCGAGGTAATGAGCGTGTGCCCCATCA
>CAYJSX010000070.1:0-3742 GCA_964372575.1 uncultured Planctomycetia bacterium | reverse complement strand
TCAGCTCCAGCTGCCCCGCCTGGGAGGCCAGCGCGATGGTGAGGTCGTGCCCGATCACATGGAAACAAACTTGGTTGAGCATCTCGGCCATCACCGGGTTGACCTTGCCCGGCATGATGGAAGATCCCGGCTGCACCGCTGGCAGCTTAAGTTCATTCAGCCCGGTCCTGGGCCCCGAATTAAGCAATCTGAAATCGTTGGCGATCTTGGTGACCTCCAGGGCGAGAAGCCGAATGGCATGGGAGACATGGACCACATCTGCCATGCTCTGGGTCACCTCAAAGAGGTTCTTGGCCGGCACCACGGGAAGGCCGGTTTCTCGACGGATCACCCGGATGGCGATCCCCCGGTATCGGGGGTGGCTGTTGATCCCGGTGCCGACGGCGTTGGCCCCGAGGTTCAGCTCATAGAGGGCCTTGAGCGCCTCCTCTATTCTTGCCCTCGCCTTCTCGATCACCCGCGCATAGCCGGAAAACTCCTGCCCCAGGCGAATCGGCACCGCATCCTGAAGATGGGTGCGGCCGGACTTGATCACCCGATCAAACTGCTTCGCCTTGGCCCTCAAGACCCTCTCAAGATCAACCAGCACCCGGATAAGCCCCGGCAGCACAAAAAGGGTCCCCAACCGGATCGCCGTGGGGATCACGTCGTTGGTGGACTGGGCCATATTCACGTGGTCGTTGGGGTGGACTTTTTTGTAATCCCCCCGCTTGCCGCCCAAAAGCTCAATCGCCCGGTTGGCGAGGACCTCATTGACGTTCATGTTGAGCGACGTCCCCGCCCCCGCCTGGTAAACGTCCACCACGATCTGCCCCTGGAGGCCATTGCGGTTGGCCATCAGTTCTCGGGCCGCTCGAAGGATTGCGCTGGCCCTCCTCGAATCGAGGTATTCCACCTGAAGGTTAGCGGTAGCGGCCGCCAGCTTAACGATCCCAAGCGCCCGGATGATGGCAGAGGGAAAGGTCAGGTGGCTCACCGGGAAATTCTCCAAGGCTCGGGCGGTCTGAACCCCATAGTAGGCTCTCGCCGGAACCTTCATCGCCCCCAAGGAGTCCTGTTCCACCCGGTAGCGCAGCGTTGTTGGGCGTCGTTTTGGCATAAGAAAGCTATTCTATCACAGCCAGCGATTGTCCTATAATAGGAGGGCTATGAAGCCGATCGACCGAATCGTTCAGACGCTGGACGGGGATAAGGAAGGGCTCCTGACCTTCTCGGCCCCTAAGGTGAAGAAGGAGCAGCTTCACCTGCCTGGGCCGGATGGGGTGGAACGGATTTTCGCCGAAAGCGACCGGCCTTCAGCCGTATTGAGCAGTCTTGAGAAGCTCCTTAACCACGGCCGGCTGGCCGGTAGTGGCTACCTCTCCATCCTGCCGGTGGACCAGGGGGTCGAGCACTCCGCCGGGGCCGCTTTTGCCCCCAACCCCGAATACTTTGACCCGGAAAGAATCGTCCAGCTCGCCCTGGAAGGGGGCTGCAACGCCGTGGCCTCCACCCTGGGGGTTCTTGGCGCGGTCTCCAAAAAATACGCCAAGCAGATCCCCTTCATCCTCAAGATCAACCACAACGAGCTCCTCACCTACCCCAACAGGTTCGACCAGATCCTCTTTGCCAACGCCCGGCAGGCGCGCGACATGGGGGCGGTGGGGGTGGGGGCAACCATCTACTTCGGCTCTCCGGAAAGCGGCCGCCAGATCCAGGAGATCTCCGCCGCCTTCTACGAGGCCCACCAGTTAGGGCTGGCCACCATCCTTTGGTGCTACCTGCGTTCAAGCGCCTTCCGGACGGCCGACAAGGATTACCATGTGGCCGCCGACTTGACCGGCCAGGCCAACCATCTGGGGGTTACCATCGAGGCCGACCTCATCAAGCAGAAACTGCCTGAGAATAACGAGGGGTACCTGGCCCTCAAGTTCGGCAAGACCGACCCGAGGGTCTACACCGACTTAACCAGCAACCACCCGATCGATCTTGCCCGGTATCAGGTCTTGAACTGCTACGCCGGCCGGATCGGCTTGATCAACTCGGGCGGGGCCGCGGGCAAGAACGATTTCTTCGAGGCGGTCCGCACCGCCGTCATCAACAAGCGGGCAGGCGGGATGGGCCTCATCTCCGGGCGCAAGGCCTTTCAGCGCCCCATGACGGAAGGGATCCAGCTCCTTCCCGCCATCCAGGACGTTTACCTTTCTCCCAACGTCACCGTCGCGTAAAGTGAAGGGTGCCAGGTTAAAACCTGGCACCCTCTTTATTAATCCTCCTGGGCAGGAGGCCTTCGCAGGGATTTCTTGAGGGAGTGGAGTTTCTTCGCCCTGAGGAGCTTCTCCTTGGCCCGGCGGGAGCGCCGGCGCTTCGCCCGGCGAATCTTGTAGATCCTGCGTCTGGCCTCACTCAAGCGGCCCAGCCGAATCTCCTCCAGCTTGTTGACGAGGATCCTCCTGGCCAGGAAGCGGTTTAAGGCCTGAGAGCGCTCTTGGGCCACCTTGACCTCGACGCCGGAAGGCCTATGCCGCAGCCAGACACAGGTGGCCACCTTGTTCACGTTCTGCCCGCCAGGCCCGGAGGAGCGGACAAAGCGCTCCTCGAGATCCTCCTCTCGCACCCTCAAGCGGAGCATCTTCTCTCTTAGGGCCTGAACCTTCGCGTCGCTTACGCCGAAATGTGTCCCCATAAGTCCCGGCTTCATTAGAAAAAAGGGGCCTACCCCCTTGTCAGGGCTAGACCCCTTACATGCTTAACCAGACTTTAAGGGAAGCGGCCGCTTAAGCGACTCGCTTGACGTTCGAGGCCTGCTCTCCCTTGGGGCCGGTCACGACTTCAAAATCCACCTGTTCACCTTCGCGCAGGGTCTTAAACCCGTCGCCCTGAACAGCGGAATAGTGGACGAAGACATCCTTCGCCCCCCCCTCCGGGGTGATGAAGCCGTACCCCTTCTGGTCTGAAAACCACTTTACGGTTCCTCTAGGCATTCTGTGTTACAACCATCCTTTCTTCGACGGTATGGAAAAGACCCCTTAAACACAAACGCGACTGCCGCTTGAGTAAGAGCCGACAGTCGCCTCTCGTACGCGTGCTTACCAGATCCTTCCCCTGACGTCTCACACTTACTCACTACACTTCTATAATGCCATACCTTTGCATTTAAGTCAAGGGGATTTTGCGGGGGCGAATCTTTTAGCGGGGGCTGGGCAGGCGGCCTTCCAGGATGCCCCGGAGCATCGCCTTGACCTCGCTGGGAAAGTCGGAGGAGAGCATCCATTCGATGTAGCTGGGTTCCCGCTGGGCGATCTCCCGCACCGAATGCTTCTTGGCGTACTTGCCAAAGACCGGGTAAAGCTCGCCATTCCACCAGCGAAACTTCTTCTCCTCGTCAAAGTAGTCTTCGTTGCGCTCGTAGTCAAAGTCTCTCAGGGAGGCGATCCCCTCCTCCGGCTTGCCGTACTTCTCGATCTGGGCCCCCAGAATCTCGAGCGAGGCCTCGGCGTCCCCCAGGGCGGTGTGGGCGGTGGTGAGCTCCTTGTCGCAGTAAAACTGGTAGGCGGCCTTGAGGGTCCGCTTCTCGTGGAGGTGGTAGATCTTCTGGGCATCAAAGATCGTCCGGGTTCTCCAGTCGAGCTTCATCCCCGCCTGATAAAACTCCCGCTCCAGCAGGGGCAGGTCGAACCGCTCCACGTTGAAGCCCCCCAAGTCTGCCTCTTTGATAAACTCCAGCACCTTCGGGGCGATCGCCTTGAAGGGCGGGGCCTCC
>CAYJSX010000069.1:0-6754 GCA_964372575.1 uncultured Planctomycetia bacterium | reverse complement strand
CCCATGCACCATGGTAAAAACCGTATAAGGCCAATCCTCGTAGGTCGGCCGCTGGTAACAGTGGGTCACCCCGCGAAAACCACCCATCACCGGGCCCAGCTCCTCGATCCGTGCAGGCGGCACCTTCCAGACGGCCATGCCGTTTACCACGAAGCCGGCCGACCGATGGTGGAGCACCGCAGCATATCGGCGCATGATCCCTTCCTTCAGGAACCTCTGCCCGGCCTGAATGAGCTCCTCTTCGATCAGCCCCTCGGCCTGGCCCAAAAGAGGGAATGGCTCCGGCTGGGTCGGCAGATCCTCCTGTAGGGCCCGGATCGCCCGGATGTCCACCTTGCTTAAGGAGGCGGCCTCCGGCGGCTTTTTCCAGGACCAGGTGGGAGCCCCATTCGTCTCCTCTGAGAGCTTGCCCTCGCCGGTCACGTCAAGCTGCACCCCAATCTTAAAGAGCCGTAAGGTGGGCAGGAGCCTCGTCGCCTGAGCCCCGGAGAGCTCGTGTAGGCGCTCGATCGTCCGCTCCACCGAAACCTGTAGCGGCAGAGCAACCGTGTACCACAGGTTGAAGGGGTGGTTGCGGCCGTAGTTGTGACTGACCCCAGGGTGTTCGTTCACCGCAGCCGCCGCCGCATCGAGCCGCTCCCTAGGGTAGCGGGCCGCAACGAGCGAGCTCTGGTACCCCAGCCTTCTCGTGTCAAAGATCGCTGAAATCTGCCGGATCATGTGGCCGGCCTTAAGCCTCCTGACCCTCTGGACCGTCTCCTCCTCAGAGAGGCCTAAGCCGCTTCCAAAGGAGGCGTAGGGCCGGTTCTCCAAGGGGAACTCTTTTTGGATCAGGGTCAGCAGCCGCCGATCGGTCGCGTCAAGGTCCTGCGGTCTAAGGGGTTGCTGCGCTTGGGCTTCTATTGCTTTCCCAATCTCCGGCATATTAAGTATACCCGAAAAAAGGGTGCCAGTTCTTTAGACCTGGCACCCTTTGGTTGCCTATCGCAGGTCGTTGGCCGCCGCCAGAACCCAGTCATCGCTGAAGGAGACCGGCAGGTCCCACTCCTGCCAGCCGGGCCACTGGCTGCTGGCCCCCGCGGTAATCTCCAGCATCCGGTGAATCGGAACGATCGCCCGCCGGGCGACCTGGGGATCCACCGTCACCTCGTGCTCCATCCGGACCAAAGAGTGGAAGACCTTCTCAAGGGTGTTGCGCTGCATGTGGTGGCAGCCGGCGTGCTCGCTGGCCGAGATGAAGGTTTAGCTTGGATTGTCCTTGAGCATCCGGTAGAGGATCCCGTTTTCGGTCGCCACGATGAAGCAGTTGGCAGGCGATTCCTTCACGTACCGGATCATCCCGTCGGTGGAAAGGATCTGATCAGCCAGATCCATCTGCTTGGTGAGGCACCCACACTCGGGATGCATGATGAACTCGGCCTCCGGATAACACCCGCGCAGATGTTCAATCTGGTCCGGATCAATCACCGCGTGGGCCGGGCAATATCCCTTCCAAAGGTGGATCTTGCGGCCGGTCTTGGCCTTGAGGTAAGACCCCAAAAAAAAGTCTGGCACAAAGAGGATCTCCTTCTCTGGTGGGATCGCCTCGATCACCCCGGCCCCGTTGGCCGAGGTGCAGCAGTAGTCGCACTCCGCCTTGACCGCCGCCGAGGTATTGATGTAGCAAACCGCCACCCCGCCGGGGTGCTCCTCTTTCCATCGGCGCACCTGCCCGGGCAGGATCATATCGGCCAAGGAGCAGCCGGCCGCCAGATTCGGCACCAGGACCTTTTTATCCGGGCAGAGCATGGCGGCCGTCTCCGCCATGAAGTGAACGCCGCAGAAGAGGATGACCCGGGCCTTGACCTTCTGCGCCTGCTGGGCGAGCTTGAGCGAATCTCCCACAAAGTCGGCCACCTCCTGAATCGGCCCCTCCTGATAATTGTGGGCCAGGATCACCGCGTCCCGAAGCCCTTTAAGCTCGAGGACGAGAGGGCTTAGTCTTTGGGTTTCCAAGTTCATTTCGCCTCCACCGGCTTTTGCCTTGGCGGGGCCGCGGGTGCACCCGGGGTGACCCCGATGATCTGCGAGATGTGCATGGAGCAGAACTTCGGCCCGCACATCGAGCAGAAGGCGGCCGACTTGTATCCGGCCTGCGGGAGGGCCTCGTCGTGAAACTCGCGGGCCCGCTCGGGATCCAGGCTGAGGGCGAACTGCCGGTTCCAGTCGAAGCTAAACCGTGCGCGGGACAGCTCGTCGTCCCGATCCCGGGCGCCGGGCCGGTGCCGGGCCACGTCGGCGGCGTGGGCCGCGATCTTGTAGGCGATGATCCCCTGGCGCACATCCTCGACGTTGGGAAGGCCCAGGTGCTCTTTGGGGGTGACGTAGCAAAGGAGACTGGCCCCGTGCCAGCCCACGATGGCCGCCCCGATGGCCGAGGTGATGTGGTCGTAGCCCGGGGCGATGTCGGTGACCAGGGGGCCCAAGGTGTAGAAGGGGGCGCCGTGGCAAAGTTCCTGCTGCTTGTCCACGTTCATCTCAAGCTGGTCCATCGGGACGTGGCCCGGCCCCTCAATCATCACCTGGACGTCGTGCTCCCAGGCCTTCAGGGTGAGCTCTCCCAAGGTCTTGAGCTCCGCGAACTGCGCCGCGTCTGAGGCGTCGGCCAGGCAGCCGGGGCGCAGGGCATCGCCCAAGCTGAAGCTCACGTCGTAGCGCTTGAAGATCTCGCACAGCCGCTCAAAGCCGGTGTAGAGGGGGTTCTCCCGGTTGTGGGCGATCATCCACTGGGCCATGAGGGAGCCGCCCCGGCTGACAATGCCGGTCACCCGGTGCTGAACGAGCGGCAGGTAATCGCGCAAGATCCCAGCGTGGATTGTCATGTAGTCGACCCCCTGCTGGGCCTGCTCTTCAATCACCCCAAAGAGGAGCTCTTCGGTTAGATCTTCGATCCCTTTGACCTGCTGGACCGCCTCGTAGATCGGCACGGTGCCGATCGGAATGGGGCTCGCCCGTAAGATCGCCTCGCGGATTTCGTGGATATTGCCTCCGGTGGAAAGATCCATCGTCGTGTCGGCCCCGTATTGGACGCAGACGGCGAGCTTCTTCAGCTCCTCGTTAACGTTCGAGGCAATGGCCGAGTTGCCGATGTTGGCGTTGATCTTGCAGCGCAGGCTGATCCCGATCCCCATGGGGGTCAGCTCCGGATGGTTGAGGTTGGCCGGGATGATGAGCCGGCCCGCGGCCAGCTCCCGGCGGATCAGCTCCGGATCCACCTGCTCGCCCTGGGCGACGTATCGCATCTCCTCCGTGAGGATCCCCTCGCGGGCGTAGTGCATCTGGGTTACGTTATTCTGACGCCGACGCCTGGCCACCCAATCCTCACGCATCGTCAACCCCCTTAGGCACTGTTGGGCCGGATCAACGATAAAAACTCGACCCGGGTCTTGGAATCAGACCGGAAGATCCCTAACATGGAGCTCGTCACCATCCTCGTGTTCTGCTTCTGGACCCCCCGCATCATGGTGCACAGGTGCTGGGCCTCCAGGACAACCGCCACCCCTTTGGGCTTCAGGTGCTCTTGAAGCGTCTCGGCGATTTGGCAGGTCAGCCGCTCCTGAACCTGCAGGCGCCGGGAAAAGATGTCCACCAGCCTGGGGACCTTGCTTAAGCCGATGATCCGGCCATCTGGGATGTAGGCCACATGGCACTTCCCAAAAAATGGAATCATGTGGTGCTCACAGAGGCTCCAGAAGTCGATCTCCTTGACCAGGACCATCTCGTCGTACTGCTCGACAAATCGGGCGCTGGTGAAAAGTCTTGCGGGATCCTCCTGGTAGCCGTGGGTCAAGAACTCCAGCGTCTCTTTGACCCGCTCGGGGGTTCTCCTGAGGCCTTCCCGATCCGGATCCTCGCCCAAATGGGCCAACAGCTCTCGGATCAAGGCAGGTATCTCGGTTTTGGTTTGCGTCTCTAAAAGCCCTTCCACACCCATCTTTTCTCCTTTTAATTCTTTCCCCAGCGGCGGGCCAATTCCACGAGGAGCCGCACGCCAACCCCCGTGGCCCCTTTGCGCAGATGGCCGCGCTCGGCATCGGCCCAGGCCAGCCCGGCGATGTCCAGGTGCACCCAGGAGGTCTTGCCGGCAAACTCCTTGAGGAAACAGCCTGCCGTGATCGTGCCGGCCTTGCCGTCTCCAACATTCTTCAGATCGGCCACCTCTGACTTGATCGATTCGCCATATTCAGGCCAGAGGGGAAGCGGCCAGGCCCGCTCGCCGCTGGTCTCGGCGGCGGTCTTCACCTTCTCGATCAGCTTCTCGTCGTTGCCCATGAGGCCCATCGCGTGGGAGCCCAAGGCAACGATGCAGGCCCCGGTTAAGGTGGCCAGATCCACCATCGCCTCCGGCTTGAAGCGTTGGGCATAGGCCAGGGCATCGGCCAACACCAGGCGGCCCTCGGCGTCGGTGTTGATCACCTCAATCGTCTTGCCGCCAAAGGCGCGGACCACATCACCCGGCTTCTGGGCCGAGCCGCCCGGCAGGTTCTCGGTGGCCGGCACCAGCCCCACAAGGTACACCGGCAGCTTAAGCGCCGCCGCCGCCCGGACCGCTCCCAAGACCGCCGCCCCGCCGGACATGTCGTACTTCATCTGCTCCATATGCTCGGCCTTCTTCAGGGAAATGCCGCCTGAATCAAAGGTGATCCCCTTGCCCAGCCACACCAAGGGTCGTCTGTTCTGCGCCCCCTGGCCGCGGTATTCTACGATGATAAAGCGGGCCGGCTCTTTGGAGCCCTGGGCCACCCCCAAGATGGCGTTCATTCCCAGCCGGCGCATCTGGGCGGGCTCGAGAACCTGGCAGCGGAAACCGAAGCGCCGGGCCGCCGCCTTGGCCTCTTGGGCCATCATGGTGGGGGTGAGACGGTTGGAGGGCCGATTGATCATGTCACGCGCCCAGCAGACCGACTCGGCGATCGCTTGGCCCCGGCGGACACCCGCCTTGGCCGTCGATTCGTCCCGTCGGTTCGGCACCACAAGGATCACCTCTTTGAGGGAACGCTTCTCATCGGCAGGGACGTTTTTGAACTCGTCGAATCGGTAGGTCCCCAGGATCGTGCCCTCGGTCACCGCCTGGGCCGCCTGATCGGCGCCCGCCCCCGGCAACGAAACCAGCCCCCGGGCAAAGGACTCGAAGCCGCCGGAGAGCGCCCGGCGCGAAGCGGTGGCGGCCGCCTGCCGGACCCGATCCAGCGTGAGCTCCTCTTTCTTGCCGGCCCCAACGAGAATGATCCACTGTGAATCGACCGGCAGCAGGAAGGTCTCGTTGAGCTTCCCGCTAAAGCGGTTGGACTTTAACAGATCCTCCACCGCCTTGCGAATCGGAGGGGCCCAGGAGCTCGCCCAGGGAGGAGGCTCCTTGCCCTCCAGAACGCCCAGGAGCAAGGGTTCCTTGCGATCGGTAATCTTTCCCGTCACGACGGAAAATTTCATGTGGGGTCAGACCCCTATTGTTGAAAAGTTATCCACAGTTGGGGTCTGACCCCTTCTGTTGATAACTTGCGGAAGAACCTCCAGCACCCGGTCAATTTCTTCCTCGGTTGTCGCGGGTCCGAGCGTCAGGGTGATCGTTCCCAAGGCCCGGCTCTCTTCCACCCCCATTGCCGTAAGCACATGCGAGGCCTTCATCGTGCGGGAGGTGCAGGCCGAGCCCAAACCCACCGCGATCCCTTGAAGATCCAGCGCCAGCACCAGTGTCTCGCCGTCGCAGCCCGGGAGGCTCACACTCACATGGCCGGGCAGCCGCTCGGTCGGGTGGCCGTTCAATCGCGCCTCCGGAATCTCCTTCAAGATGCCCTGAATCAGCCGGTCTTGCAGCGCCGTGAGCCGTTCCCCGCCAGCAGCGAGCCGTTCTCGCGCGCGCGAAGCGGCCTCACCCATCCCAATGATCCCCGAAAGATTCTCGGTGCCGGCCCGCCGGCCCTCCTCCTGCGCTCCGCCCACTAAAAGGGGCTGAATCCGAACACCCTTGCGAAGATAGAGGGCCCCCACACCGCTTGGGCCCCCAAAGGTGTTGGCCGCGAGCGTCAAGGCATCCACCGGAATCTGCCGCACATCGACCGGCACCTGGCCCGCCGCCGCCACGGCGTCGGTGTGAAAGAGGATCCCCCTGGCCTTCACCCGGCGGACCAGCTCGGTCATCGGCTGAATGGTTCCCACCTCGCCATTGGCCCACTGAATCGAGACCAGCACCGTCTGAGGGGTCAGCGCCCGAGTAAGCGTCTCCGGATCCACTAAGCCGTCGCGATCCACCGGCAGGCAGGTGATCCGCCAACCCTCCTTTTCCATGCGCCGGACCAGATGAAGAATGGAGATATGCTCGATGGCCGAAACAATGAGGTGCTTACCCTCCCCCCTCTCCCCTTGTGGGAGAGGGTTAGGGTGAGGGGCAGCTTTTGCCAGCCCCATCAAGGCCCAAGCGTTGGCCTCGGTGCCGCAGGAGGTAAAGATCAGTTCATCGCTGCGGGAGCCGATCAAGCGGGCCACCTGGGCCCTGGCCTGATCTCGTCTGGCGGCCGCCTCGCGCCCCTCCGTATATAGGGAAGAAGGGTTGGGCGCTTCAGGAGAGCCGTTGATAAAATCGAGGTAGACCCTGGCCGGCTTCATGAGTTGGAAACATTTATTCTATCGCGGGTTGACAGCCCCGTCAACCACACCCCGTTAAGCGAATTGACTCACATTAAATCTTACCCTAGAAAAATCTAAACCCTATCGTTGA
>CAYJSX010000068.1:0-6766 GCA_964372575.1 uncultured Planctomycetia bacterium | reverse complement strand
TTTCGACTTAAGCCCCTACAAGGCCGTCTCCTTTTGGGTGCGCGGGGAAGAAGGAGGCGAGACCTTTGAGATCGGGATGGCCGACAAGTCGTGGCTCACCATCGGGGACTCGGTCAAGGCCGGTCCCGTCGAGAAATTTCTCCCTCAGGGGGTGAAGGCGGAGTGGCAGGAGGTGGTGATACCGCTGGCCCAATTTGGTAAACTAGACTGGACGCAGATGGGTTCCTGGGTGGTGAATTTTCACCGTCCAGGAAGAGGCACCATTTATCTGGACGACCTGAAATTCATCCGCAAGACGCAGGAGGAGCTGCTGGAGGAATGGGAGGAATGAAACATAAAGCGAAAGCCTTTTGGTGCCTGGCACCAAAAGGTGCCAGGCACCTGATGGTTTTCGCTGTTTTTCTTATGGCTTATAGCTTACAGCTTACCGCTGCCTTTTCGGCAGAGCTGTTGATCGACGATTTCGAGGCCGGCTCCCTCAACAAGCTGGGCGGACGCGCCAACACCTACCTGAAGGAGCCTTCCCGGGCGCTGGCCCTGCTGGTGAAGGATCAGGCCCATGGGGGAGCAGGGTCCCTCATGCTTCGGTACGACAAGAAGGGCAAGGGAGGACCCTCCGATTCCGGCGGCTGGTGCGGCTGGTACACCCTGCTCAAATCTGGCACCCGCTACTTCGACGCATCCGCTTTCAAGGCGATCACCCTTTGGGTCAAGGGAGCCTCCGGTGGCGAGGACTTCATGGTGGGGGTGTCTGACCGGCACTGGGATGAGATAGGAGATTCGGTGAAGTCCGAACCGATCGGCAAATACCTGCCCGCAGGCAAGATCACCCCCGAATGGCAGAAGGCCGCCGTTCCCTTAGACGCCTTTTTTCTGGACCATAGGCAATGGGCTTCCATCGCCATCTGCTTTGAGGGCTCCCTTTACCCCGGCGGTGTGGGCAAGGGGACGGTCTACCTTGATGATCTGATGCTGGAATAGGAGGAAGAATGAAAAGTTTGAGGTCGGTGTTGGTTTTCGTTTTGTTCTTGCTTACCACTTACAGCTTACAGCTTACCGCTGGTTTCGCCGAGCCCCTTTTGATCGACGATTTTGAAGGGGGAGAAATCCAGAATCGGTTGGGAGGCCGGGCCAACATCTACGTGAGGGCTCCTTCGAGGATCATGCTCAGCCGAGCGGAGGATGAGATCGAGGGGCTGCCTACCCAGGTCCTCATGCTGCGCTACGACAAGAAATCAGAGGGAGGCCCCTACGACATGGGCGGCTGGTGCGGGTACTATACCCTCCTGAAAACCAGTGGCTACCTCGTGGCTCCTACCCCTGAGCAGCCCAGCCCCCCCCAGGTCGGCGAGCAATACCTCGATGCCAGCGGCTACCAGGTCATTACCTTCTGGGTCCGGGGGGAAAAGGGGGATGAGAATTTCATGGTCGGGCTGGCCGATCGCCATTGGGACCGAGTGGGAGACTCGGTGAAATCGGAGGAGATCGGCAAATATATCCCCGGTGGGAGGATCACCACCGAATGGAAGAAGGCGGCGGTTCCTCTGTCCACCTACTTTTTGGACTATGTCAAGCTGGCCTCTGTCGCCATCTGCTTTGAGGGAGAGCTCTATCCAGAAGGGGCAGGGCACGGTACCGTTTACATCGACAACATCGCGTTGGAATGAAAAGGCAGTCATGGGTCGTGAGTCTTGGGTTTTGCGTAAGAACTGCATGGGTCGCCGCCATTGTTCTTTTACTCACGACTCATGACCCACGACTCAAGACTGCCTTAGCGGAGGAGCCGCCCAGGGCGATGTGGGTCTGGGATGCCCGCATCGCCTCAAAGCTAGAAAACCGCGCCCGGCTCCTCTCCTTCTGCCGCAGGCACAAGATCGGGATCCTCTACCTCTCGGCCTACAACCTGGAGTCCCCCTGGGACAAGACTTACCGGGATTTCAATCGGAAGGCCCACGAGGCAGGCTTGAAGGTTCATGCCTTATCCGGCGATCCCCGGTGGGGCAAGAGCCGCTACCACCCCATCCCGTTGGCTTGGACCGATTCGGTTCTCCGATTCAACCGGGAGGCCCTCCCCCCAGAGCGATTCGACGGCATTCACACCGATGTGGAGGTGTACCTTTTGACCAGCGCCTGGAATGATCGCCCGGGTGAGCTTTTGGGCGGATACCTGGACCTAAACGCCAAGATGGCCGGGGCCATTCGCCAGGAGCCCCAGCCCCCCCTCTTTGGCGTGGACATCCCCTTCTGGTTCGACGACGACGCCACCTACCGCATCCTCTGGAATGGAACCGTGAAGCCGCCGAGCCAGCACATCCTGGACACGGTAGACACCGTCACGGTGATGGCCTACCGAAACTTCGCCGAGGGATCGGATGGCACCCTGCGCCTGGTTCGGCTGGAGTTGGAGTATGGCGACAAGGTGGGCAAGCCCGTCCTGATCGGCCAGGAAACCCAGGAGGATCTGTTTCCCACCTATGTGACCTTCGGGGGGACTTCTTGCGGCGTGATGAATCGGGAGGTTCAGAAGATCGTCAAGGCGGTGGGAGACCGGGCAAGCTTCGGAGGGATCGCCATCCACCACTACGAGAGCTACAAGAAACTGTGCGAATGAAAGGGCAGTCATGGGTCGTGAGTCTTGTGTCTTGCGTAAGAGTTGCATGGCTCACCGCCATTGTTCTTTTACTCACGACTCACGATTCACGACTCACGACTGCTTTCGCGGATGTGATCTATTTCGCCTCGGGCGAGGAGCTCAAGGGGCTCGTGGTGGAGGAACACAGGGATCGGGTGGTGATGAGTACCGCAGAGGGAGAGCAGATGGTCCTGCGCAGCCGAATCGACGAGATCTTTTACGATGACCCGGAGCGCAACTACCTCTATTTGGGCAACCAATCGCTGGAGAACGGCGACTTTTCCACCGCTCAGGGTCTTTTCCGCAAGTCCATGCAGATGAACCCTGAATTCCAGGAGGCGGACGACGCCTTAAACCGCCTCGTCGACCTCAAGGCCAAGCGGGCCGACCCCACCTTGGAGGCCCCGGATCTCTCTGACCAGCTCTTCAAGCGCTGGGGGCTTCGCGTCCGGCTGACAGAGGGCTGGCCACGGGTCCAATCGGTGGAGCCCAACTCGCAGGCCCAGCGGGCCGGCCTCCTGGCCGGCGACACCCTGATCGGTCTCTGGGGAGAGTCGCTGGCCTTCCTTCCCGAGCGGGAAGTGGCCTATCTGCTGTTGGGCCCCAGTGGATCGATGGCCAAGGTGACCCTGGAACGGGCTGTCCGCCTGCCCCCTTTCCAGGCCAATGGGCCGGCGTGGCCCGGCTTTAAGCTTTCCACCGAGAGACTTGGACTGACAGTCGTTTCGGTGCAGCCGCGGGCCGCCGCGGCCCAGGCAGGGTTCCTCGCTTGGGACCGGATCGTCGCCATCGATGGAAAACCAACCCGCTACATGCCCCTCAAGGAGGCCCAGAGGTTGGTGCAGGCCTCCCGAGAACGTGGACTGATGCTGACCCTCCATCGGGATCTTCGGATGGTTCGGGAGTAGATTATCGCATTCCATTTTAAGGAGGAAACCCAAGATGGTAGAAAAGTTCAAGCGGACCCAGTTCATCACCGACGCGTCGCTGCAGGTTCGGATGATGATGGTGACCTTTTTGCTTTTGGCGGCTTTCTTCGCCACTTCGATCTGGGTGGTTTACGTGACCGGCTGGTCGCACCTGGTGGAGCGGCTGGCCAACGTTTACCCGCAGGGGCGTTTGGTGGAGATCCTTCAGCTCATCTACCTGCGCCTGGCGTTGGGCTTCCTGCTCTTGGTGCCGGTGGCCCTGTTGGTGACCCTGTTCATCTCCCACACGATTGCCGGGCCCCTGGTCCGGATCAAGCGCTACCTGCGGCTCATGGCGCGCGGCGAGTTTGACCTGGCCCCTATCACCTTGAGGCGTTTCGATGAGCTCAAGGAGGTAGCTCAACTGATCAACGAGATCACCTCGGGGCTCGGCCCCCGCTACAAGGAGCGCAAGAATCTCATCGGCTCCCTGCAGTCCACCGTCTCGGCCCTGCGCAGCGATCTGCAGCGGCTGCCCTCGGCCGGTCAGGAGATCCACCGGAAGATCAACTACCTGAACGACACGCTGAGGATCCTCGAATGAGAAGAACAGCAGATAAAGGGGGTCTGACCCCCCTTTTAGGGGTCAGACCCCAGTTGGTTTTCGTCTTGCTTTTGCTTTCGCCCCTCTGCCTCGTCCCTCCCGCTGCCTTCGCGGGCGAGGAGCGGGCGGAGGCCAAGGACACCAACCAGGACGGCAAGCCGGACGAGTGGAGATTCTACGAGGGAGATCTGCTCGTTCGGATGGAGAGGGACCGGGAGGGGGATGGCCGGCATGAGGTGGTGGTTTACTTTAAGGAGGGCAAGCCGGTGCGGTCTGAGGTGGACCGCAACGGCGACGGCAAGCCAGACTTCCTGCGCCTGATGGAGAAGGGAATTGCCGTGAAGGACCGGGCGGACCTGAACTTTGACGGCAAACCGGACGCCTGGTCCTACTATAAGGATGGCCTCAAGGATCTGATGATCATGGACAAGAACCACGACGGCCAGCCGGACGCCTGGTTTTACTACACACAGGGAGGCACCAAGATCGCCGGGGGCCGGGTGGACGAAGATTTTGACGGCAAGCCGGATAAAACCTTTGGGGCCGTCCCCCAAGAGGAGACCCGCCAGCCCTGGTGATAAAAGGGGTGCCAGGTCTTAACCGATAACAAGGGTGCCAGGTTTTAACCTGGCACCCGTTTACGCCAACCTTGCCAAATGCGGCCCCGTAACCATCTCCTTTACCTTGCGGCCCTGATCGCCATCGGGGCCCTTTTGTATCTGCCCAGTTTTCAAATCCCCTTCCTCTGGGATGACAAGTTCCTCATTATCGAGGACCGCTTCTTAAGATCCTGGAGGTTCCTGCCTGACCTTTTTGGCGCCGCCTTTTACAGCGAGGTTTTCCACCAGAGTTATTACCGCCCTCTTCAGGGTGTGAGTTTCTTGATCGATTACCAGCTCTGGGGGTTGTCTCCGGCCGGTTTCCACCTGACCAGCCTCGCCATCCACCTGACCAACGGCGCCTTGGTCTATGCCTTGGCTTGGGCCTTGACGGCCAGGCGCCTTCCGGCCTTTGTGGCCGGCCTCATCTTTCTCGTCCACCCGGTTCAGGTGCAGGCGGTCGGCTATATCTCGGGCCGGGCAGACCCGATGGCGACCCTCGGAGTCTTGACCTCGGTGCTCGCCTGGTTGCGGTTTAGGGAATCGGCCCCTCGCGCAGGGTTCCTTTGGTATCTGGGCGCTTTGGCCGGGATGGCCTTTGCCTGGCTTTCCAAAGAGGGGAGTCTGGTCCTCCCCTTGATTTTGATCTGGATCGATGGGGTCGGGATCTCGGGCCGGGGGCGCTTGACCTTCACGGCGCGCTGGCTGCCGTTTCTCCCGATTGCCTTGGCCTTCCTCATTTATCTGGGGCTGCGGCAGACGCTGGGTTTTGGGGGGCCCCAGCCGCCCCTTGAGCTGATCAGCCGCCTGCTCACAATTCCCAAGATGCTGGTGACCTATCTTCGGATCTTCCTGCTGCCGATCGATCTTCACATGGAGCGCAGGATTCCCTGGGTGACCTCCTGGTTCGATGGGGCGGCTTGGCTTTCGACGGCCCTGCTGGCGGGCGTGTGCTGGCTTCTGTGGCGATTCAGGAAAGACCGGGTGCTCCTCTTTGGCGCGGGGTGGTTTTTCCTGACGTGGCTTCCGGTCTCCGGGCTCTTTGTTCTTCTCGATCCCAACATGGCCGATCACTGGCTTTATCTTCCCAGCGTGGGACTGTGCCTGCTGACGGCCTGGGCCAAGGCCGATCTGGCTGACCGGTGGCCAGGGTGGCGGGGGTGGATAGGGTTGGAGGTGGGGCTGTGGATCCTTTTCTTAAGCGGCGTCACCCTGAGTCGGATCTGGGTCTGGCAGGATCCGGTCCGCGTTTACCAGGATGCCCTGCGTTGGCCCCCACCCAGCGCCAGGGTTTACAGCAACCTGGGCAACCTCCAGTTGGTCCGGGGCGAGATCGATCAGGCGCTGAAATCGTATCAGAAGGCCCTTGCGATCCAGCCCGACTATGCCGAAGCCCTGAGCAACCTTGGCTCGGCCTATGAGAGAATGGGTCAAGAGGCCCTGGCCAGGGAGCAATTCGTCCGGGCCTTGGAGATGGACCCCTCCTTTACGACCGCTGCCTTCAACCTGATTGCGCTGGACCTGCGCGCAGGAAGGCTCAATGAGGCCAAGATCCGCCTGCGATCGGTGAAGCCCCGATTCCCCAAGGAGGAGGTTCGTTGGGCCACCATCGATGTGGAGCTGGCCCTCCGGGGCGGCCGGCTTGAGGAGGCCCAGGAAAAGATTCATCTCACCCTCAAGGTGCACCCGAGGGAGCCCCAGCTCCTCAACCTCCAGGGAATCCTCCTGCGCCGGCAGGGCCGCCTGAAAGAGGCGGCCGCCGTATTCAAGGATCTGGTTGCGTTGGCGCCCCACGAGGCGACCCCCTGGGTCAACCTGGGCAACGTCTACCGAGATCTGGGCGAACGCCAAGAGGCGATCCACTGCTACCGGAAGGCCCTCGAGCTGGACGCCTCCCACCCCGAGGCCAAGGCCAACCTAGGGGACGCTCCATAAAGGGACATCTTGTTGTGTCCCCCAATAGAGCCTCGTATCTATTTAGCGGTTTGAGAGGTATTCCCGTCATTGCGAGGAGCGACAGCGA
>CAYJSX010000067.1:0-6791 GCA_964372575.1 uncultured Planctomycetia bacterium | reverse complement strand
GATCATCACCCCGGCCAGCGAGCCGTCCGACTTCTTGATGAACTTGTAAACCTTGGCGAAGCCATAGGCAGCCACCTCCACCCGGTCGTACTCGGCCGGATGGGCCAGAAACGGCGCCGGGGCGGTACCGGTGGCGGCCTGTTCCTCGGCCTGGCCCACCGGCGGGGCTGAGGAGGGAGCAGAGGCCGGCGTGGAAAAGGGATCGCCGGCCGAATAAGAGAACTTGACCCGGGCTTCGCCGTTTATGATCGCGTAGAGGTTCTGAGTCACCCGGTTGATCGTGTTCAAGAAGATGTCGGTTCCCCTGCGGTAGCTTCCGCCGGCAGCATCCACCAGATGACCCTGGGCATTGTAGCCGTTTACGGTCAACTGGCCCACTTGGAATTGGGATCCATCCACCTCGGTGGCCCACCCAGCGAGCCCGCTTGAAGCCAGCTTCTCCTCCCCGCCAACCCCCACCAAGAACTGATCCACCCGCTGAATGGACTTGTTGCCGAAGACATCGAAGCCGGTCTGGGTTCCCACCCCCTGGGCGAAGTGGAGAGACCCGTCGTCATTGCGGGTGTAGACCGTAACCAGATCGGTGACGTTCCCTTCCAAGCCCAAAAGGTCATACCGGGTGATCGTCCGAGAGCTCAACAATTGGCCGCCCTGAGAATATTGGGTGGCGAGGAAGGTTGTCTCGGTCATGCCGGGGTTCACATCGCCGCTTGTCCGGTCCTTCTGGCGGGTGAGCAAACCGGTGGTCGGGTCGTACCGCATGTCGCTGCGGTAGGTCTGAGTCGTGGTGTTGACGATGGTCGGCCTCTCCTCTTTGGTGAGGCGGCCCACCCCTAGAAGCTGCTGCATCGTCATTTGGGTTTCGGCCATCAAGGTCCTCAGGCGCTCGTGGGTGATCTCCACCCCGTCCACCAGGTAGACCGTCATCCGGTCAACCCCCTGGCGCCGGCTGACGAGGTACTGGCTCAGCATCTGCCCGGCCTCGTTGAAGCGGGCGAGCCCGGTTTCCCGGATCTCGGTCACCCCATCCTGGTTCAACCCTCGGGTATTGATGATCTCAGTCGCCCCCTGGGCCTGGTCGGAATCGTAGTAGTGGGTGTCCTGGCGGTAAGTAGTAACCATCTGGTCCAGCGCCGTCGGGACCTCACGAAGCTCGACCGAGCCCTGGGCAATCAGCTCCTCCAGTGATGCCCCGGGGTGCTGAGCCAGGAGGGCGTGCAGGGCCCAAGGATTCAGCTCCTTATCGCCGAAAAAGAGGGCCGTCCGAACCGTATCACCGAAGCGGTGGGCCTGGCTCAAGAAGGAATCCTGCCGGTTTCGATCATCGTAGGTGATCCCAAAGGTCTGGGTGGTGGTTTGAAGGCTGGTGTTGAAGTCGATCGTCTCCTCGGTCATTCCAGCCAGCCGGCCCAGGGAGTCGTACGTCATGTCATGCCGAAAGACGGCGAATCTCTGGTTCAGGACAAACGGCAGCTTGGGATCTTCCTGGAGGACCCCAAGCTGAATCAGCTCTTCAATCGTCGCCACGTGCGCCTGGGCATCGTTGGAATGGGCCTTAAGGAGCTCTCTTAAGAGCTCTGGGGTCACCTCCTGGCCGTCGGGCAAGCGGTATCCCAAACGGGTTCCTGCCCCGGTCCGGTTCGTCTCGATGGCCGACATCAGCTCCTGGCCCTTCTCGTTGTAGACGATGGGACCCACCACCTGCGTGGTGAGAACCCCGGTGGCGTTGTCGGTGATCATCTCCCGGTATTGAATGGGCAACCCGGCGGCGTTGTAGACGATGTCGGTCCTGAAGCGGGCCAGGCCTCGGCGGTAGACCATCGGCATCTGACCGGAGTTAACCAGCTCCAGCGCGGCCTGGGCCGCCTCCCGGGCCGCGTCGGTCGAGTCCGGATCGGCCAGGATCTCCAACGCCCTCTGCCGCAGCCGTTCGATGTCGGCCTGGGTCAAGCGGGTCTCCTCTTCCGTGAGAGTCAGGAGGGCCCGGTGGCGACCCTGGGAGTCAAACTCATAGGCCAAGACCCTCTCTTGGACCAGGGTCCCTGCCGCAAGATCGGCATCTCCCACAGACGTTCGGGTCGTTTGCTCCCACTCCACCTGCTGGTCAAGCTCGTTGTAAACAAAGCCCTCCCGAACCACCTGAGAGGTCCGGAGGAAGGGGCGATCGGCCGAAATGGCGCCGCTTTCCAGCTTGGCCTTGAGGTCGGCGGCCCACTGGGACTCGGCCGCCGTGGCCGATAGGCCGAGCGCCTCGATCCGTTCAACCTCCACCTTGAGCCGCTCGATGTCGCTGTCGGAGTAATGCCCGCTCTCCCGGATCGACTCCTCCTGTCGGGTAACCCGGCGCTTGTCATCGGCCGAGTAGGTAACCTTGATCTCCGACTCGGTCACCAGCCCATTGTTGGAGGAGGTCCTCTGCTCTTTCCAGTGGGTCGGCTCCTCCTTGTCATCGTAGGCGAGGTAGGTTCTCTCCATCGAGTAGGTGGTTTCCAGGCGCTGTCCAACCTGGAGGGTTCCATCCAGGATCATCTCCTGGATCCGCTGGGCCGTGGCGCGCGCCTCAGAGGTGGACTGGGCATTCTCCAGGACTCCTGCCGCCCAGTTCTTATAGACCAAGAGGTCCTCATTGCTTACCGTGAGCGACCTTCGCGTGCCGCCCTCCCGGTAGGTGGCCAGCTTCTTCTCGCTATCTCCCTGGTAGGACACCTCTACCTTGGATTCGGTTTCACCGGTCGGGTCGCTCACCCGCTGGGTCCAGGCCAACGGGCGCAGCCGGTCGTAGTTGGTGAAGGTTCGCTGGGTGATGGTGGTCCAGGAGGTGGTCTGGCCTTCGGCAATCCTTCCGGTCAGCAGGGCCTCCTGCATCTGAGCCGCCCAGGTCAGCTCGGCGGCCGACTGGGCCTCGGCCTCCACCTCCTGGATCTTGGCGAGGAGGCGCTCGATGTCGATGGCGGTCCAGGTCTGGTGATGGATCGTCTGGGTCTGCTCTTCCACAAGCTGCTTGATGGCCTGGGTGTTCTTGGTGGCGTAAGATTTGGAATCGGACGTCCAGGTGCCGGTCCATCGGATCTCCCGAAGCAGGAGCCTGCCATCTGGCATCCCCGGCACCTCTCGGTACTCTTTGGCCTGGTAGGATTGGAGGAGGCTGTTCTTGAAGTACTGCATGTCGAAGGTGTCCCGGTAATAGGGCCCGCCCGCAGCGTTGATCCGCTCGCGCATCACCCTGGAGGCCCGGCCGTTCTTGAAGTAGACCATCATCGGCTGGTCCCCCTGCTGCTTGACCGGCAGATAGTTGAACTCGCTCACCACACCGGCCAGCTCCTGGACCCGGGAGGTCCCTTGGGATCCTACGCGACTGATCGCCTCGGCCGCGTTCACCTTCTCCGTGGCGAGGGTCTGAACTTGCTGCGCTACACCGTGGCCGGCAAACAGCCACGACATCTCCACCGCCTGCTGGACCTTTCTCCGGCGCTCCATCTCCTCCTGGAGGGTGCGGGATCTTTCTTCAAAGGTGGCGATGTTGGAAAAGTTGGAGAGGTTCGAAACGAGATTTTCAGGGGTGACCGGCTGCATCGCAGGCCGGGCAAACGCTTGCGGGACGATGGGCAGTTGGGTGAAGACGAAGGTGAAGGCAGTCAGTGAAGCGATGAAGCGTAGGATGGGGCGGCGGCGAGGAGCGTTGATCTCCAGGATGACTCCTTCAGGAGTCGGCGCGGAATCTTTTTCCTCACCCCTCGAAGGAGTTTTTAAAAACCGAGGGTGAAACTTTTGAGCTTCGTTATCTGGTGTTTTGTCCACCGGACTGTCGACTCATCTTATCCTCCTGTCGGCAGCCCGGCCACCCCACACCCAGAGGCGTCGAGGATGATTCCTCAAACCATCTGGGTGTGGGGCCCGAAGCTTTGCGCCCCCATCTTACGATGGGTTTGCCCCCGCCATAAAAATTGGCGGGTCCGTCCGCCAACGAACTTTGGCGGACGGATTTATCGGGGAGTGCAAAACGCCTTCTACCACCCACGAAAACGACTTCCCAATGATACAAAAAAGGCGTATAAAAAATCAAGGAAAAAATCTTTTTCAATCTCCCTAAGAATTGGCCTAAAGAAAAACCCACTAGGGGTCTCCTCTCTCTTATCTTAATCTTTTGATCAGGCATCAGGCATTGACGAACGTTGACGAACGGCGTTTGCCACCACACCTTAAAGCTTATACCATTTTCCTTTATAAGTCAACTTTTTTTTAACCCGGTACCATGTCCAAAAGTGCAGGGTTCAACGGCCGCTTGATGCGGCTTTACAGGCAAACCCTGCACCCCTGTACATGGTACCTCTCGGTAGCTATTGTGATACGGTTCTGATACGGTTTAAAATAGGATTGAACCGTATCAAGCGGCTCAAATGCAGCTTCAGCTCCTCGAGGATCAGGTAGACCGAAGGAACCACCATGGGGGTAAGGAGGGTAGAGACGGTCAACCCCCCCAGGACGACAATGGCCATGGGAGACCAGAGACTGGACTCCTCTGAACGGCTTAAGGCCAGGGGGATGAGGCCTAAAATGGTGGTCAGGGCGGTCATGGCGATGGGGCGGATCCGGCTTACCGAGGCCCTCAGAAGGGCCCTGCGAACCCCGATCCGGACATTTTTCCGAATCCGGTTGATCTCATCGACAAGGATGATGGCGTTGTTGACCACCACCCCGCCAAGCAGGATCAACCCCATCAAGGCCCCGATGTTGAGCGACTGGTGGAAGAGCTTTAGCGTTACCACCGCTCCCAGGGCGGCCAAGGGGACCGTCGTGCCGATGATGAGTGGCTGTACATAAGACTCAAACAAGGAGGCCAGGACCAGGTAGATCAGGATGAGTGACAGACTTAAGGCAAAGGTCAGCTCCCTCTGGTTGGTGAGGAGCTTCTCGTAGTTTTCTCCAAGGCGCCAGGTGTAATCCTTTGGAAATGGAACCTCGCGAACCGCCTCGTACACCTTTTGGGCCGCCTCCCCAAAGGCGTAGCGGCCCCGGTTGGCGCTGACCTGAATCATCCGCTCGTGGCCTTTTCGCCAGATCTTGGAGGGACCAATGCCTGGTTCAAGCTTGGCCACTTGCTCTAAGAAAACCACCTCCCGGTTGGGCAGGGTAAAGGTGATCCGGCGCAGCTTCTCCAGGGTGGCCCGATCGGCCTCCTCCAGACGGGTCACCACCTCCACCTCACGGCCCTCGGTGTGGTAGAGGGTGGCCCTCAGGCCGCGCATCTGGGCGTGCAGGCTGTTGGCCACCTCCTCGACGGATAGTCCGAACCGGGCCGCCTTGGTCTTGTCAACCCGAACCAGCCATTCCGGGCGGCCCCTGCGCCAGCGGATCTTGAGGTCCGTGAGCCCTGGGATCGTCTGCATCCTCTTTAGCATCTCGACGGCCAGTTGGTTCAGGATTTCGTAATCCCAGCCGTAGATCTCCAGGATGATTTCGTTCGTCTCCACCTCGTGCGGCTCCTCAAAGTAGATGAAGGCCTCCCGGAACTGGCGCTCCACCTCCTCCACCTGTGGCCTTAAGGAGTCGATCACATCCTTGGTGGAGCGGGAGCGCTCGGTCAAGGGGACCAGCTTCACGTACACCTTGGAAGACCAGGGCTCCACCCGGGCGGAGACGGTCTTCACCTCTGGAACCTCCTTTAAAACTTCTTCGATCTTCTTAACCGCCTCATCCGAGATTTCCAGCTTGGCCCCGCTGGGAAGCTCCACAAAGACGGTAAAGTCCTCTGCCTCGGCCGTCCCTAAGAACTCCTTGGGAATCGACCGATAGATCTGCCAGGTGGCGACGGTAAGGAGAATCACGCACAGGAGGACCGTCCAGCGGCTCCCCAAGCAGCCCTTCACCAGCCTTCGGTAAAGCAGGGCGAAGGGGTTTCGACCCCGGGCTGGGGGAGGTACCGAAAAGGAGAGCCGAGAGGTAAGGAGCGGCACCAGGGTGAGCGCCACAAAGAGGGAGGCGACCAGCGCGTAGCTGATCGTAAGGGCGAAGCTCGTGTAAAGGATCCGAATCTCCTTGTTCAAGAAGACAATCGGCAGCAACACGACGATCGTCGTCAAGATGGAGGCGACGATGGCCAGGAGCATCTCGTCGGCCCCCTCGATCGAGGCCCGTCGGGCCTCGATCCCCCTCTGCCTGTTTTTCAGGATGTTGTCCAGGACAACGATGGCGTTGTCCACAAGCATCCCGATCCCCATCGCCAGGCCGCCCAAGGTCATCAGGTTCAGGGTGAGCTTCTGAAAGAGCATGAGAGAAAAGGTGACCACCGTGGCCAGGGGGATCGCAGTTGCCACAATCAGGGTAAGCCTCAAAGGCCGCAACAGGGCCGAGGCCGCAAGCAGAGAAAAGAGAATCCCGCTCGTGACAAGGGTTTTGGTTTGAGCCGGAATGGCTCCAAACCGCTCCGAGAGGATGGCCAATGCCGTCACTCCGGCAAGGAGCGGCAGGCTGGCCAGCCGGATGGCCCGGTGGCCAGAGAGAAAGGGGGCCAGCACCAGGATCGCCAAGACACCGCCGCTTACCAGGGCAGAGCCGACCGCCTGAATCGCCCGCTCGATCTGAACCGCCTGGTTGTAGGTCACGATGAACTTGAGCGCCTGATGGCTCTGGGGATCTTTTTGAATCTGGTCCAGCGCCGCCAGGACGTTGGCCGAGACCTTCACCGTGTTGGCCGTCGTCTCCTTCTGGATGTAGAGGGAAACAACCGGCAGGGTGTTCACCCGGGCGAAGCTCGTCGCCTCTAAGAAGGAATCCTTCACCTCGGCCACAAG
>CAYJSX010000066.1:0-6812 GCA_964372575.1 uncultured Planctomycetia bacterium | reverse complement strand
TCGAAGGATCGAAGCACGAAATGCCTATTCACCCTTCGACAGGCTCAGGGTGAACCGGGCGGTTTGCATGACTCATGGTCTGATAACCTTCTGATCAACGTCCGATAACCCTTTCAAACGTCTGATACCCCGACTAACGTCCGATAAGGTATCTTATGTTAATATTAACGTGCTTAAAAGAGAAGGCCATACTGGCTCTCTTGCATGGGGTTAAGAACAGCTCACAGAAGGCCTGTGGATAAAGCTAAGTTTCAACCAGGAAGTATCCTAAAAAAAGGGCCTGACCCCTTAATGCCTGTTGGCTTCCAGAAGCGGGGTCAGGCCCAGAATGGTTTGTTTTTCTTTAGAAAGTGGGCAGAAAAAATCCCTGCCGTTCCTTGCGCAGCATCAGCCTTGCAGGACGAACGCCCGTACGAGGGCGCCCAGCACCAGCCCGATCAGGATTCCCCGAAAGAGCGTTTTGCCGAGGTTGAAATCAAACCACGGAGCTACCATGGTGGGAAACTTAGGCTGCCACGATAGAACTTCCAGCCAGTCTTTATACTAAACCGACCCGTAGGAAGCCGTCAAGAAGAAAAATGAAGCCCTCTTCCTGCCTTTAGGTCGGTTGGCAGCGAAGAGGGCTTCTCTAGGGAAACTTTCGAACGTCAGCTCGTTAGCGGAGGCCAAGGAACTTGAGCCCGAAGACTACCGCTAGGATCACGAGCAACAGCGGAACGTACGTCGCTAGATGGGTGGCGTAAGTCCCGCCGATGACGGCTCCGATAAGGATCCCGGTCAGTAAATCAACATGCTCACCTTTCATCCCAAATTCACCCCCTTTCTCGAGGAGGTACAGAAGATGGTGACCAGCCACACCCTCCTCTAAACGCCCAAAAACCCCCACTCACCGATTTTTCCGTGGAATGGGGGTTTCCTATCTTCCAATAGCAAGTATACCTGCCCTGCTCATCCGAAACAAGGCCTAGTACTGTAAGCTCTTTAAAATAAGTAGGTTGTGATATCCTTTTTTGTTGGTTTTCTTTCCAAATGGCGTTTCCAGATGAGACCGTATCTATAACTTCTTGATAACAAATAGGTTAAAACTAATACCATAAGCCATTGAAAATAAAAGAGATAAATGTAACAGGCGTTGACCTGGAAACCTGCCCTAAGATTCCAGTTTAAGGTGGCCCAAATCCCTTAAGGGACAGAGGTGGCACTTGGGATGGGTTTGACAGAGGTTCTTTCCCAGGGCCACGACAAGGGCGTGGTACTCGTTGAAGGAAGAGACCTTCCGCGGTAACTTCTTAAGGAAGAGAGACTGGATCTCATCGTACGAGGCCTTCCAAGAGATCCAGCTGTGTCTGGCGAGAAACCGTTTGGTGTAGGCGTCCACCACAAAGGTAGACTTCTTCAGGGCGTAAAGGAGGATACTGTCAGCGGTCTCTGGCCCGATCCCATTCAGGGCCAGAAGCTCTTCTCTAAGCTGCTTAAGGGCGGGTTTCTTAAGCCGGACCATGGAGCCGGCATAGTTGTGGTTCAGATACCGGACAAAGACCTTCAACCTTTTGGCCTTCTGATTGAAATAGCCGGAGGAACGTATCCGCCTAGCCAGGGCCTGCTGGGGGATTTTTTCCAACCGCCTGGGATTTAAAAGCCCGGCCTTCTTTAAACCCTCGACCGCCTGCGAGGCGTTGGCCCAGGCGGTGTTTTGTGTCAGGATCGCCCCCACCGCCACCTCAAAGGGAGTCTCACCCGGCCACCAATGCTGCGGGCCAAAATGGTCAAAGAGTCTACGATAGATGGTTTGAAGGGTTCGCCTCATCTTGAAGGGGTGCCAGGTTTTAACCTGGCCCCCTTCTCCTTCAAGGCGCTCCAACGATCTCCCAGCGTCATCTCAACCCCAAGAGGCCCGGCCAAAGGGGCCGCCTTTTCCATCTCCTCCTTCACGAGGCCAGAGACCTTCTCCGCCTCCCCCTCAGGGAGCTCCAAGAGGAATCCATCGGCGAGGACAAAGATCAGCCGGGCCTGGCAGAATTCCGTCCCAAGGCGCTGGGCGACACCCAAGAGAGCCAGCTTGACGATCTCGCCGCAGGAGCCCTCCATCACCGTCGCCACCGCCTCGGCCTCTGCGGCTTGACGGAGTACCGGGTTAGGGCTGTTGATCTGGGGAAGGGCCCTTTCCCTGCCCAAGAAAAGGGTCCTCACCTTCCCTTCCCTTTTGGCCTGAAGAAGAAGTTTTCTTCTGAAATGATCCAGGTCCTGGCTGCCCGAAACCGCAATCACACCAGAGATCAGATCGGGGTATCGGGCCTGAAGAAGGAGCGACCCCAACGGCGCCTTGACCAGGGACCTCAAGGCCGTTGCCCATTCGCCAAGCTGTTGGGCGTCAAAGAAGCGGCTGACCCGGATCTTTCCGGTGCCGACCGCCGCCTGGTGAAGCCCAAAGAAGAAGCGGCCGGTTTGAGGGTCCAGCCCCTTGGCCAAGGGGGCCAGGCGCTCCTTCAAGAACTTCGTCCCATCCTGATAGGCGATGAGCTTCTTCACCACTGGATGAGCGTGAGCCACCTTGACCAAAGAGGCCCGGGTGAGAGAGGGCTGCTTGCCTCGGGTCAGGTGCAGCAGCGTGAGGCCCAGCCGCTTGACCAAAATCCGTCGCACCTCCTTGGGTGAGGCCAAATCAAACCGCTCCCCTGCCCCCTCAAAGATCTCCTGGGAAAGTTGGTTGAGCTTCTCCTCTGCCTCCCCCTGGAGGCCCTGGGCCTGGCCCAGATCGATCGGAACGCCAGCCGCCTCCACCTCGGTCAAGACTACAACGAGGGGCATCTCCACCTCATAGAAGAGGTGTCCCAAAGGGGTGCCCTGGAGTTTGGGCTTAAAGAGCTCGTAAAGCTGCAGGGTGACATCGGCATCTTCACAGGCATACTCCGAAACCTTGGAGACCTCCAGATCGGCCAGGCTCTGGACACCGGAGGCGAGCTCCTCATACGGGATCATCTTAAATCCCAGGTAGGCCAGACTTAGGTCATCCAGCGAATGACTCCGTCGGTCCGGATGGATCAAGAAGGAGGCCACCATCGTGTCAAAGAGGGGCCCGGCCATGGGAAGGCCGGCCCGGCGGAGCACCAGGAAATCGAACTTCATGTTCTGCCCTACCTTGAGCTTGGAGGGATCTGCCAGGAGGGACCCCAGCGCCTGCTGGACCTGTTCAAGGGAAAGCTGTTTGGGCACGGCCGGATCCTGGTGACCCAACGGGATGTAGAAGGCCCGGCCGGCAGCGACAGCCACTGAAATCCCCACCAGGCCGGCCCGATTCACATCCAGCCCGGTCGTCTCGGTGTCGATGGCAAAGGCCTGTGCGCCTTCAAGCTCACCGACCAGCCGCTTCAGCTCCTCTTCGGTCAAGACCACCTCATACCGGCTCTTCTCAGGACGGACATGGGTTAAAAGCTCTGAAAGAAGATCAGGGAGACCTGCCTCGGTAAACTGCCGACGGACCTCCTGGGGATCGGGCTCGGCCAGGTGCAGCCTCTGAAGTTCGAAGCCCGCGAAGGAGGATCGCGTAAGGAGCGCCTTGGCTTTTCCGGCCCGGATTCGCGCGGCCGAGTCGGCGAGAGGAGCATGGGGCAGCAAATCCAAGGCCCTTTCCACCGTGCCATGTTGAGCCAAGAGAGCGGCCGCCCGCTTGGGGCCTATCCCCTTAACCCCAGGGATCTCCTCGGCCTCATCTCCCACCAGGGCCAGCCAATCGGGGAGTTTCTCGGGGAGAACCCCAAAAAGCTTGAGGACCTTCTCGGGATCAAACCGAAGGTTCTCTCGGGCGGGATTCAGCAGGGTCACACCGGGCCTGACCAGTTGGAGCAGGGTGGTCCGAGTGGTTACCAAAAGGGTTAAGACCCCTTTTTGCTGGGCCTCATCCAGCAGAGGGATCGCCAGATCGGCCACCGAATTTCCCTGGAATTCCAGGACCGGAATTCCAGCTACCGAGAAGAGCCGCCGGATACCCCTAAGCTCGGCGCGAAGCTCACCAGCCATCTGAGGCGGGCCAAAGGGAGGCTTGCCGTCAAAGAGGACGGCCACGAAGCTCGGCTTCTCGGCCTTGATCAGCTTTAAACAAAAGCCGATCAGGCGGTGGGTGGCCGAACAGAACCTCCCCTTGGCCCCCAGCCTTGGAGAAACCGAGTAGTAACACCAGTTGGCGCAGGCCGGAGCGTCAACCAGGAGAAGCTTGTCCGGCATTCCTTCTTTTCCTGGCAATCCACGCCGCGAGCGGTTCAGGGCCCAAGGTGTTCAAAAGCTGCCGGGGCTCAACCCAGGCCCTGCGCGCGATCGAAATTCCAACCTCGATTCCCTTCAACTGATCCAACGAGTGGGTATCGGTAGACAAAACCAGCATCGCCCCCGCCTCCTGCGCCCTCCGGGCCTCCCGGTCGTTCAAGTCCATCCGCTGGCTGGTGCAGTTGATCTCCAGGGCCGTTGGGCCTTTGACGGCGGTTCGGATCACCTCTTCCAGGTCCCAATCGATCGGATCCCGCGCGCCGGATAAGCGGGTGGTTGGGTGGGCCAGGATGCTCACGTAAGGGTTCTCCAGGGCCCGCACGATCCGGCGCGTCATGACCGCCTTGGACTGCCGGAAGGCCACATGGACCGCCGCGATCACGCAGTCGAGCTTCTTTAAAACCTCATCCGGATAATCCATCTGGCCGTCCGGCAGGATGTCCACCTCCGCCCCCATGAAGATCTTAAAGGGGGTCAGGCGCCGGTTGAGCTTCCGAACCTCCTCCATCTCCTCCATCAACTCCGAGATGGAAAGGCCTCCGGCCACCCGAACCGACCTCGAGTGGTCGGAGAGAACCATGTACCGATAGCCCCGGGCCCGGGCCGCCAAGGCCACCTCTTGAATCGGATGAAGGCCATCGCTCCAGTCGGAGTGGATGTGAAAATCCCCCTGAAGATCCTTGAGCTCAACGAGCTTGGGAAGCCGCCCTGCCCTGGCCGCCTCCACCTCGCCGGCATCCTCCCGGAGCTCCGGCGGAATCCACCGCAGGCCCAGCGCCTCGTAGATCTCCTCCTCTTCCCTTCCGGCGAGCCTTCGACCGCTCTTTTCCCGGAAGACCCCATACTCGTTGATCGTCAAGCCCATCCGGTTGGCCAGGCCTCGGATCAGGATGTTGTGCTCTTTGGAGCCGGTGAAGTAGACCAGGGCCGCCCCAAAGGAATCGGGCTTCACCACCCTGAGGTCCACCTGTACCCCGGCCTGGGTCCGGATGCTCGATTTGGTGGGGCCGTGGGACTGCACCTGGGCCGCCAGGGGCATCTTCACAAACCGATCCATCACTCGGGCCGGGTGGGTGGAGGCGACCAGGATGTCGATGTCCTGGATCGTCTCCTTGCGCCGCCTTAAAGAACCGGCCACCGAGATCCGTTTGATCTCTGGCGAACCCGTAAGGTATTTGAGGATCTCCTCGGAAAGGCCCACGGCGGCAGCCAAGGGCATCCGCTCCTGCCCTGCCTTGAGCAGGCGGATCCCCCGGAGGATGTTCTCCTCCTTCTTTTCGCGAATCCCAGGCAGGGTGCGCAGCTTCCCGGCCTCGACGAGTCTCTTGAGCTCTTCGACCGATTTGACCTTGAACCGATCGTAGATCTGCTTGGCCGTCTTGGGGCCGATGCTGGGAACCAAAAGGAGATCGGCCAGGCCGGAGGGGATCTTCCGGGTCAGCTCTTCCAGGTATTTGAGGCGGCCCGTTTCGATGATCTCCTTAGCCTTGAGGGCCAGATCCTTTCCGATCCCCGGGATCGAGGGGAGGGCCTCCCGCTTGGCCATCTCCTCTATGTCCTCGGTCAAGCTCCTCAAGTTAAGGGCGGCCCTCCGGTAGGCCCGGATCCGAAAGGGATTTTCCCCTTTGAGTTCCAGCAGGTCGGCGATTCGATCGAAGGCGTCGGCGATCTGAACTTGCTTCATGCGGATGCCATGGCCAGCCCGTAAGCGGCGGGCAAGGCCATTTCTATCTTACCTCTACCCGGTCTCCAATCCGCAGGCGAAGGCGCTGGGCCGCGGAGCCGTCGCGGACCGCGATCTCCAAAAGGTCGTGGCTTCCGATCGTGGCCAACGCGCGCCCGGCCGGCACGGCCGCGTACGACTTGACGATTCCTCGAATGGGCCTCCCCTTTGCCCACACCCCCACCGTCCCTCCCGAACAAAGTTCGCCAGGAAGGTTGGACACGGCGTTGCCGAATCGATCGATGTGGATCACCTGCCCGATCAAGACTCCCCTTTTCTTTCTGGAAAAACGATCGACCGGCAAACGGACAAGCCCCTTCACCGGAGGCCCCAGCTCTCGTGGGCTCACCCCCAAAGAAAGGTGGGCGGCTGCCGGGGCAAAAAGGTCCCGGCCATGGAAGGTGTGGCTGATCTTCTTCAAGGCATAACGTCGGTTGGACACTTCAAACAGCTTCGGCCGGCGTAAGCCCGCCAGGAGAAAGCTTAAGACCCCATTGTCCGGCGCCAGGAAAAGATGGCCCTGGTGCGTGAGGCACAGGATCTTGCGGTCAGAGCCCACCCCAGGATCCACCACAACGACATGGATCGTCCCCTTGGGAAAATAACCCCACGCCCAGGCAAGGAGTCTTCCTGCCCGTGCCACATCTCCAGGCGGAACTTGATGAGAGAGATCCACGATCAGGGCCTTGGGGTTGATCGTGAGGATCACCCCCTTCACCACCCCCCCATACTCATCCTCCACCCCAAAAACGGTCAGGTGGGTGATGATGCCGGAGGTGCCAGACGGCCGAGCAGCCATGTCAAACGACTCGGCTTAAGGGGGTGTAGG
>CAYJSX010000065.1:0-6838 GCA_964372575.1 uncultured Planctomycetia bacterium | reverse complement strand
CCCCACTCCTTCGAAGACCGGCCCCCCCACCCCTGCTCAAACTCTTCCTCCTCCTTTGGCTGGTCGGCTGCGCGGCACCGATCGATCCGCCCCAGGCCTTATTCGCGCAGGCCGACCGATTGATCGAGACGCGGGATTACCGGCAGGCCGTTTTCGTCACCCGCGAGGCCTTGCGCAGACACCCCCGTTCCGGACGACTCAAGCTTTACCTGGGTCGGGCCAGCTTCCTTCAGGGCCATTTTGATGAGGCCTCCAAGTGGCTTGAAGAGGCGGTCCAATCGGGTTGGAGAGGAGCCCAGCCGTATCAGATGTTGGGCTTAAGCCAGTTGTACCTGAGCCGCCTTCCAGAGGCCTCAGATTATTTAGAGCAGGCCTTGGCCCTGGATCCGGACGATCCAGAGACCAGCAAGGCGCTGGCCTATGCCCAGTTTCTCCAGGCTCATGGCCGCCAGGAGGTCTAATGGCTCGAGCGGGCGGTCCGGAACGATCCGGCCGACTCGGAGGCCAAGGCGGCGCTCGATGCCGTGATGGCCCTCACCGGCCGATGGTCAGCGGCTCAGATGGTTTGGCACACCGATAAGGCCAGTGGACTGCAGCTGCCTTACCCGGGAGGATGGGAACGAAAGAGCCAATCGATCCCTGGCCTGGCTGGAAAGATTACCTATCTGACCTTCCAAGGTCCGGTGGTAGGAGAAGAGGGCCGGTATCGCTTTGGGCAAGCCCTTTGGGTGACCATCGTTCACAATGCCGCCACCCATCCGCTGCCCTTCTCTTTCAAGAGTTCGGCGCTGAAGGGAGAAATCGCCACCCAGACCCTCGCGCGGGATCCTGACCGTTTGGCCCAGGTCCTAAGCCGCAGCGTCCTCCGATGGATCTTCAATAACGCCGGTTTTCAGCTTAAGGAGATCTCCGTCAATCCGTGGAGCGCCAAACGGGGAAAGGCCTCTTTCTGCTTGGGCCAGGCCTCTGGTGAGGATCGCTACGGAAACCGCTTTGTGGGATTCAGCCTCGGATTCTACGATCCCTTTTCAGACACCTTTGGCAGTCTGCTTATGCTGGGTCCTTACACCGCGCGAGGGGAGATCGAACAGCTCTCCAAGGCGGTCTTTAACCTGGCACTCTTTGGAGGAGTGATCGGAATCCCACAGCCCCTTGAAGGGTCTGTCTCTGCTCAAGAGTACCAGACCAGGGTGGAGGCCTTCCTGCAGGCCGGGGCAGTTTCCCGGGCCTGGGCCGAGGCCCAGGTGGCCATAGAGGTTTACCCCAACGAGGCCGAGCTTCACCATCTGGCTGGCCAGGCCTTAAGAAGGATGGGTCGTTTGCCTGAGGCCCTTGCCTCGTACCGCCGGGCCTCAGAGCTGAGGTTATCCACGCTGGAGCTGGAGCTCTCCCTGGGCGCGACCGCCCTGGGCTTGGGAGAGTGGCAGACCGTCTGGCAGGCCCACCTCAGGGCCCTGCGGATCAAGCCGGGTGAACCCCTTGCCTTGATCGGCTGCGGCCTAAGCCTTCTTCACCAGGGCAAGGTAGATGAAGCCGCCTCCTATTTTGAGCGGGCCCGGGTGGAGGCCCCTCATTTGGAGCAGGCCCAATATTACGATGAGCTGGGCAGGGCGCTGCAAGGCAAAGCCAGCGGTCGGTTGGTGGGATGGTTTAAGCCTGAAGGCCTTCGCCGAGGCGGCTTTCCTGTTCCGGCCGGCTGGGCCTTCTATGGGCTCGATGAAGGGGAGACCTCCTATCGGGCCTTCTTCACCCCCGAGGCCCTTGAGCTGGATGCCCCTCAAATGGGAGAGGGGCTGCTCTACCTTCGCCGAGATCGAGCCTCGACGCAATCCGGCAGGCCTCCCAAGGAGCTCAAGCCTGAGAAGGTTGCCGAGGAGTTTATCCTGGACGAGTATGAGAAATCGCCAGACCCTCAGAAGGTTCTTCAATTTGTCACGATGGCTTACCAGCGAGGGGCCGATCGCTACGCGATCGGCGAGATCGGTTACACCCAAGCTGCCAGGCGGTGGACCGTTCGGATCTTAAGCTATTACCAGCCAGCCCGCGACCGCCTTCACGTCCTGATGCTTCGAGTGGCCGGCACGGACCTAGGTTCCTGGGAGCCCTTCGCGGAGGCCTGCTTCCAAACCGCCTCGTTCGATTGATCAACCCTGCCACATCTTTGGGTCTTCCCCATATGCTATAATAGATGCGGTGATGACGATGGATAAGAATTTAGCTTGGTTTTTGAAGGCGAACCTCACGGCGTATCGGGGAAGGTACGTGGCCATCGCGAAGCAGAAGGTAGTCACCAGTGGCCGTGACCCTGGCCAGGTGTACGAGCGGGCCAAGCGCCAATGCCCCAGACAAGAGGTGGTGTTGTGGAAGGTCCCGGTGGGTGAGGTGTTTGCTTTCTTTGTCCATCGAATGAATGCCCCTTAAATTTCCCTACCGTCGGAATCCCCTCGCTTCACCGCCTGGCCACATCCTCAGACCTGTTGTCAAGGTTACCTTAGAAGGCCCTTCACACAAACCGGTTGTTGAATTTATGTATGTGGATTCAGGGGCCGATTTCACGATGTTGCCCTACCGGCTGGGACTCTATCTGGGCTTGCGGGCTTCCGCCAAGAGCCCCGAAAAGATACAGGGCATCACCGGCTCGGTCCCTGTGAGACAAGCGCGTCTTACGATGAAGCTCGGTTCCCACCGCTTTCCGGTTCATGTGGCGTGGGCTCAGGAGGAGGGTGTCCCGTTGCTTTTGGGGCGCACCGATGTGTTTGATCGATTTCAGATTGTCTTCGACCAACCGGCCGGATGGGTATCGTTTCGCTGGAAGGCATAAGAAGCAGATCCCAGGGGTGTGCCAGAGATCGTTCGATTGAGGTTGAAAAGGGTGGCGGTTTTTGGTATCCTGAGGGGTGATAGGGTAACTTCCTGCAATGGCAACCTTGCGAAGCAAGATGTTTAAGCTCTACGGACCTGTCATCGGGGCCCGCACCTGGTGGCGGAAGACGGCCTCCCTCTGTCTTCCCCATTCGGGCTTCCGGTCGTGGAGCTTAAGGTATGTAGGCGAGGAGGCCAGCTAACAGAAGTCGCCCTGTTGTTTTAAACGCCACACACACAAGCCCACGATCGGAGGTCCGGTCGTGGGCTTGTTTTTTTTGGAGGTAAAACGATGAAAGCGATCGAAGAAAATACCAGGGGTCCCACCCTGACGTTGTTGAGCGTCAAGAGGAATCCGGTCAAGCTGACGGCCCTCCTGTACTTGAGAGAGGCCCTGTTGAGGCAGCGCTATGAGCAGTGCCTCCACTTCATCCGGATCGCCAGGGAATGGGGGGCTCAGGACAGGGAGATCGAGGAGCTGCTCGAGGATGCCAGACGGCTGCCCCGGTAGATCTGGGGCGGGTCTTCCAAAGGTTCTAGGCGGCGACCGCGACCGGCGGACTCTGTCCGCCAACGTCTTGTGGCGGGGGATTGGCCCGGATGAGCTGTTCGGGCTTGGGCAGTTGGATTCTGCCTGCCAGGCCCAGCAGGGCAAGCAGGCGGATCGTCCCGTAGGTCAGGTCCAGTTCCCACCAGCGCAGGCCATGGGCGGCCGAACGGAGAAAGGCGTGGTGGTTGTTGTGCCAGCCCTCTCCATAGGTGAGCAGGGCCACCCACCAGTTGTTGGTGGAGAGGTCTCCGGTGGCCCATCTCTTGTAGCCCCAGGTGTGGGAGGCAGAGTTGACGAGCCAAGTGCAGTGCCACATGAAGACGGTTCGCAGAAAGACGCCCCAAACCACAAAGGGCCAGCCGCCCCAGGCATAGAGGAGAACGGACAAAATAAACTGGTACCAACCGTGGGTGGCGTTGAGGAAACGGTGGACCGGATCCTTGGCGAGGTCTGGCGCGTACCTTGAATACTCCTCGCACCGATCCAGCGTTTTATCAAAGGCGAAGAGCCATCCCATGTGGGCCCACCAGAAGCCGCGGGTGGGAGAATGGGGATCGCCCGGCTCGTCCGACCGGGCGTGGTGGAGGCGGTGGATGGCCACCCACTTTATCGGGCCGTTTTGAAAGGCCAGACACCCGCAGAGGGCCAAGAAATATTCCAGCGGCTTCCACAGCTTGAAGGAACGGTGGGTGAGGAGCCGATGGTAGCACAGGCAAATCCCCAGGGCACCGGTGACCCACTGCAGGACGAAGAAAACCCAAAAGGCCTCCCAGTTAAAGAAGAAGGGGGCGGCCAGGGCTCCCGCGTGCATGAGGGCAAAGCCCGCGGCGGAGTCCCACTTGACCCTTGGACGATCCAACGCCTTCACCAAATCCATAGGGGCACTTTACCACATCCCCCCCTCCCTGTCAAAGTGTTTGCAGTTAGAGGCGGTACCAGTTCCGGAAGTGCAGGGTTCACTTGCCGAACCCTGCACGTTTAGAAATGGTACCGCTAGGTATAACACCACGGGGTTGACCAACATGCCATGGCCTGGTAAGCTTGAGATGGGAGGAAACAAATCCATGGTCGCCCGTCAACGGAAGTCAGGGTTGAGCGCAGAATTTGAGTTTTTTATTCGGGGCGATCTCTCACGATTCGCCGGTCAGTACATCGCCATTGTCGGCCAACGGGTTGTCGCCTCTGGACCCAATGCGCGAGTCGTGTGGAGAAAGGCCAAACGACGTTTTCCCTCCTCCACCCCGACGATCGGGAAGCTGCCTCACGCCGAGACCCTAGTGCTCTCCATTCGATGGAGGTAGAGTTTGCGTTTCGGAAGGAAGAGAGCAATCTTTTTGGTTCCATTTATCGTCCAGTAGCACGCCTAACCGTGATTCACCGCAACCACCGAATCCCCCAGTTGTTCTATGTCGACTCAGGGGCAGATGTCACGCTGATTCCAAAATCCATTGGTGACCTCTTGGGGTTACGGTTGCTCTCCCCCCTGGAAATCCAGGAAATCAAAGGGATCGGTGAACGGGGGGTCCCAATCGTCATTCGCCGCCTTCATCTTGAGGTCGGCTCCAAGGCATTTCCGGCGAGGGTCGCCTGGTGCCTCCTCGAAGAAGTCCCTTTGCTACTGGGCCGGTTAGATTGTTTCCGTCTCTTCTCCATTACGTTCCGCCGGAATCTGACGACGGTCTTTAAGTGGTAAGGAGCCAGAGGCCCCAAGGGCAGCCGGAAAGAGGCGACAAGGCCTAAGAAGACGGAAGACCAAATGAAGCGGAGAGTTACGGAACGAAGTGATCGTAACTCTGTGGCTGAATTTGACCCCGCACCCAGATACTTCGGAGAACCACTTCGATGTAACTGGGTGTGGGGGTGGCGTGTTCTTACAGGATCTGTACCGATGGGCCCATACGGCCAAAAGCTTAGTCGGGACCCTCGGCATTTCGGAAGGTCGCAAGATCGCCTCCGCGTTGGAGACGACCTTCAAGGCTGCTAAAGAGACCAATCTCAAGATACCTCAGGAAACCCTCTCCTTGTGTTCGGAAGGAGCTCAACCCTCCTGGACAGGATCCAGATCTCTCGTCTCGGGGCTGCCTTCTTTTGAAACCGTGTTTGGGCAACTTCAGCCACAGGTTGTGGCACTTCTCGCGAACGGGAAAAAGTGAACCCTGTGCCCCCCAATGTGCCCATAGGAAAAATAGGGTCAGGTCTTGTGGGTTCGGATTACCAGGTTTAGGACATTGAACCCTGCACGTTTGGAAATGGTACTCCAGGGGTGAAGCTGAATTTTAGGGAGCTGTTTGCGGTGGCGATCGCCCTGGCCCTGGCCTGGGGCCTGCGGGGCCAGCATGGCCATGAGCGGGGTGCTGCGATTGTGGGGGCGATGGCCGGCCTCTCCCTGGCTGCCGCCACCGGGGGCCCCCGCTGGATTGGGGCCGCGGTGATCGGCTCCATCGGCTTTGCCATCGGTGGGGCCTTAAGCTACGGCCGGTTTGTTCACCTGGCCTACGAAGGATCCTGGGAGGCGATCGGCTCCCTGGCCCTGATCGGCTTTGGGTGGGGAGGGTTGGGCTGCTTGGGGCTTGGACTGGGCCTGGCCCTTTCTCGATACCGGGTCTGGGAGCGGGCTGCTCTGGCCGGAGGGCTTTTCCTCGTTTGGGTTTTTGTGGACCGTCTCCTTTGGGGGCGCCTCAAAGGGCCGCAGGATCTGGCCACCCGGGAGCTGATGGCCGTGGTCCTGCTGGGGACCTGGTCCTTGTTCTCTGCCTATGTGGGGGTTTGGCGCCAGGATAAAGATTCCCTTCGGCTGGCCGCAATTGGTGGAATCGGATTTGGCCTGGGCTTTCCGCTGGCGGCCTGGGTGCAGGGGGTTGGCGGCGCCAGCGGGATTCCGATCGACTGGTGGAAGGCGGGCGAGCACCTGATTGGGCTGCTGGGAGGGATCACCTTGGCCCTGGCGGTCCGGAGCTTGGCGCCCGCCTGGAACATGCCGCTGGCCGTGCGCCCCTGGGAGAGATGGCTGGCGGTGGTGTGGCTCCTGTGGCTGCTTCCCAGCTGGTTAATCGCCAACAACCTAGATTACTGGATCTCGGAGCAGGCCCTCCTTCCGGTTTGGGTTGGCAGCGTTGTATGGACCTTCCTCTGGATGGTGCTGGCGGGATGGGTGGTGTACGGATTCCTGGAGATTCGCCGGGGCAGGACCTTTGTCACCTCGTGGCTTCCGCACCACTTGAAATCGATCTTTCTCGCCTTCCTCTGGACCACCACCCTCATCGCCTCCAGCAAGACCCTCCTCGTTCATGGGGCCAGCCCCACCCCCCTGGGCTTTCTCGCTCTGGCGACCCTCATCACCTGGGCCCTGCGTCCGCGCCGCACCGGGGCCTGACGGACCCATAGCCGGTAAGCGTACCATGTCCGGGTGTGCCATCCATTCAGGTG
>CAYJSX010000064.1:0-6901 GCA_964372575.1 uncultured Planctomycetia bacterium | reverse complement strand
CGAACGGAGCCGAAGGGCTTAGGACGAACGGAGCCGAAGGGCTTAGGACGAACGGGGCGGTTTGCATGACTCGTGTTTTTATCTAATGCAAACGCAGGAAGTCTTGCGTATACCGTTCGTGGTGAGCCTGTCGAACCACGAACGGTTTCGTCCTTCGACAAGGCCTGTCCTGAGCGACGTTCGTCCTTCGAGAAGCTCAGGACGAACGGAGCCGAAGGGCTTAAGGACGAACGGGAAACGTAACAAGATTTACCACGTTTGTATTAGCGCTGCAGCCGGCCGCTGATGTCGATGAGGGCCTGGCGGAAGCGCTGGTTGTCCACCACCGGCTCGGCCCCTTCCAGGGAGATTTCGCCTTTAAGCGGAACCCAAGATTTGCATCCGGCGTACTCAGGCAGGACCGGATGGGCTACCGGCTTCTTCAAACGGTAGGCGCGCAGGACCACCACCAACGTGGGGGCCTGGGGTCGGTACTTGAGCCGATCCTCAAAGAAGGCGGGAGTCCAGATGTGGTACTTTTGAAGACCCTCCATCTTCTCTGCCTCCTGGATTTGGGCGCAGAGGGCCACTCCGGCATAGACCCGGAAGGAAACCTGGGTTGGATCTGCGGGCAGGGCAAGGGCTTCTTTAAAGCGGGTCTGGAATTCAGGCTGGATGGCGGCAACCGAGGCCTCGGTCTGGTGCTCCCAGGTCGGGTAGAGGAGGAACTCCCGGTGTTGAAGCTGGAAGGCCCCTTGGGGGTCCCGGATCCCCCCCTTGCGCACGACCAGGAGCTGCTCCCCATGGGCCAGGGCCTCCACCACCACGGCCCATTCTTTCAGTGCTATACTTGTAAAGGGAGGCATAAGTGGCCTCTAGTATAACAGGAATTTTACCCTTGACAAAATACAGCCGGTTGCGGTACAAGGACAACTGCCCTCAAGATCTTGTGGAGGCAGGGGTGGTGCCGGAGGTCCTCCCCGGTCTGACGGGATCAGGCCGATGAGGCCCTCACGGGTAGAAGGTCGACCGGCTTCATACCTCATGCTCCCCGAGGGAAGCTTACCTTCCCTTTAAGTCCACGAGATCCCCAGGGCAGTTGTCCAACGGCCAAGTGAATCTCTTTTCAACCACACCGGCGATGGCGGTATTGTCGCCATACGTAAAGGGGTGCCTGGTTTAAACCGGGCACCCAAGGGGGAAGCATGCCCAAGGAAAAAGAGGTCTTCGCGGTGGATCGCGCCTCGGTCAGCAGACCCGCCACGACCTTTGGCGATGAGGGCTCTCCCAAGGGACTGGTGATTCCTCGGCACTTCACGAGCCCCGGCGCTGACCCCTACCGGGAAGTTGCCTGGGAGCTTCGAACCGCCTCCATCACCAACGAGCATGGGGAGACGGTCTTCGAGCAGACCCAGGTAGAGGTTCCCTCTTTTTGGTCGCAGACCGCCACCAATGTGGTCGCCTCCAAATATTTCCGCGGGCAGCTCGGCTCTGACCAGCGGGAGCATTCGGTCAAACAGCTCGTTGGCCGGGTGGCCAACACCATCACCGAATGGGGCATGAAGGACGGCTATTTCGCCTCAGGGGAAGAGGTGGAGAATTTCCGGGCGGAGCTGACCTATCTCCTGCTGACCCAGCGGGCCAGCTTCAACTCTCCGGTCTGGTTCAATGTCGGCATCGAGCCCCGCCCCCAGTGCTCGGCCTGCCAACCATACCACGCCATGATTAACACCGTGCACGGCTTCATGCCCATCGGCAAGATCGTCGATGAGAATCTCGTGGGTCTGCCAGTCTACGATGGAGAGGGGCTGACCCAAGTGGTTGCGGTAAAACGCAACGGCCGAAAGCCCGTCTTCCGGATCACCCTGAACGACGGTTTCTCCGTTGAAGCTACGCCAGATCACTTGGTCTGTGCGCACTCGGCTCGACGAACTCGGCATCTGGAGTGGAAAAGGGTGGATGAGCTAAAACCAGGCATGGTGATGCGCATCTACCCTCATGCCGCCGAAACGGTGACAGCCCCTGCGCCAAAGCTCGCCGTGGCTGAGGCAGCCTTGGCCGGGTGGCTTCAAGCCGATGGGTTTGTCGGTCAATACCGGGAAGGAACCAACCGCTCCCTGACGGTGGAATTTATGACGGTGGACGACCAGGAGCGCCAGTCGTTGGAACTTTCTGGCAAGGCATGCCCAGACATCCGCTATTCAGAAATCGTATCCATTGAACCGCTTGGCGAGACGGAGGTCTACGACATCCAAACCTTAAGCGGCAAGTATTTAACCGATTCCGTCCTCGTCCACAACTGCTTCATCCTGTCGGTGGACGACACGATGGAGTCGATCCTCGAGTGGTACAAGGTCGAGGGGATGATCTTCAAGTACGGCTCGGGCTCCGGGGTGAACCTCTCGCCGATTAGATCCAGCGAAGAGCGCCTGGCCGGCGGCGGCACCGCCTCTGGTCCGGTTTCCTTTATGAAGGCGGCGGATGCCTCGGCCGGTGTGATCAAGTCCGGCGGAAAATGCTTCAAGCAAGGCACGCTGGTAGCCACACCAGAAGGCTGGAGGCCTATTGAATCTCTCCAAATAGGCGACTCGGTTCTAACCCATCGTGGACCTCGTCCTATCGCTGACTTTATGCCCAATGGGCTGAAGCCATGCTATCGAGTTCGTACGCGCGAAGGCTACGAGGTAGAGGTCACGGAAGGCCACAAGTTCGCCTATTGGAACGCTGGGGATGGCCGATTTGAAACCAGGCCGATCGAGTCTTTCTTGCCCGGCGAGTCTCTCTATCTGCTGCTGCAAGATATTGAGGGTGGATCTCCCATTCCCTTGCACATTCCAAGGGCCATCGATCTTCCCCAGGCCACCACGATTGAAGAAATGGTCTTCCCGGGGGAGCTCAACGATGAGTTCGCCTACGTGCTGGGACTGATGTATGGGGATGGCGAGTTACGAACAAGCTCTCCCTACCGGGTCCGAGTCTGCTTCGGAAAAAATCCAACCGATCAGGAGGCATTGGCTCGTTTCAGGGTGTACGGTGAGCGTTTATTTGGAGAAGCCCCCATTCTGTTAGGAGATGAAACAGGTCATCAGCAGTGGGGCTACACCCGAAAACGGCTGATTGAATTTCTAGTAGCCAATGGATTGGCAAAGGGTAAGGCCCATCTTCTGCAATTTCCACGGGTGCTGTTTAAGGCGCGCCCAGAGGTACGCGCTGCGTTCATCGCCGGGATCATTGATTCGGATGGGACCTACCAGGCACGAGGAGGCTGGTCGATCTCTTCCGTTGACCGGGCATTCCTTGTAGAACTCCAGCGGCTGCTGCTTACCTTAGGTATCCCCTCTAAGATAAAACTCAACCGCAAGCGGCAAGGAACCTGGAAGGACCTCTACCGATTGTCTGTGGTGGGGTACACCTTTATCGATCGACTCGTCCAATGCCTCACCCCGTATTCTGCCAAGGTGCGCCTTGATTTTAAACCCTCAGATGGAGCGGATAGGGGATGGGGCTACCGACCCACCTTATTTGCGCCCTTGTCCACCCGCGTGGAACGACGCGGTGGCTATCAGCGACTTGAGCGTACGGTAGCTTCTACGAATGAGACCACCGGCTATGGGGCATTGGTAAAACTGGCCGAACACCCTGATGTTGCGATTGCTCAGTATGCTCAGGAGTTGTCCCAGTGCGTTCAAGTGACACTGGAATCCGTAGAGTCCACAGAAATCGCTCCGACGTACGACATCGAGGTACAAGACGTACATCTTTTAAGTGCCAACGGCTTCTATGCCTCGAACACGAGACGGGCCGCCAAGATGGTGGTCTTGAACGCCGACCATCCGGACATCGAGAGGTTCATCCGCTGCAAGTGGCAGGAGGAGGAGAAGGCCTGGACCCTGGTGGACTCCGGCTACGATTCTTCGCTTGATGGAGAGGCCTACTCCAGCGTCTTTTTCCAGAACGCCAACAACTCGGTCCGGGCCACCGACGCCTTCATGGAGGCGGCCCTTCAGGACAGGCCGTGGGATCTCAAGGCGGTCACCACCGGCGAGGTGATGCAGACGGTCCGGGCCCGGGAGCTCTTGCGCTTGATCGCCGAGGCCACCTGGCACTGCGGCGATCCGGGGATGCAGTTCGACACCACCGTCAACCGGTGGCACACCTGCCCCAACTCCGGGCGGATCAACGCGAGCAACCCATGCTCGGAATACATGTCTCTGGACGACAGCGCCTGCAACCTGGCAAGCTTGAACCTGATGAAGTTCCTCGACGAGAAGGACCGCTTCCTGATCGCGGACTTTAGGGCGGCGGTCCGCACCCTCACGATCGCCATGGACATCATCGTGGACAACTCCTCCTATCCAACCCCTAAGATCGCCCAAACCGCGAAGGATTACCGGCAACTCGGCTTGGGCTACGCGAACCTGGGGGCGCTTCTCATGTCCCTCTCGCTGCCGTACGACTCCGATGGGGGCCGGGCCTACGCGGCCACCGTCACGGCCCTCTTGTGCGGGGAGTCCTACCGGACCTCCACCGAGATCGCCGGAGTCAAGGGCCCCTATGCCGGATTCGCCAAGAATAGAGAGCCGCAGCTGGCCGTGATCCGGATGCACCGGGACGCCCTCATTCAGGTGGACGACCGCCTGGTGCCGGAAGAGTTATTTGCGGCTGCCGCCCACGTTTGGGAGGAGGCGCTGCGCTTGGGACAGTCCGTCGGGGTGCGCAACTCCCAGGTCGTGGTTTTGGCTCCGACCGGCACGATAGGCTTTATGCTCGATTGCGACACGACCGGGGTGGAGCCGGACATCGCGCTCATCAAGTACAAGAAGCTGGTGGGTGGGGGGCTGATCAAGATCGTCAACCAGACCCTCCCCCGCGCCTTAAAGAAGCTGGGCTACGCGGAGCCCCAGATCAAGGCGATCTGCGACCACCTCAACGAGCATGAGACGATCGAAGGGGCGTCAGGCCTCGACCCCAAGCACCTGTCGGTCTTCGACTGCGCCTTCAAGGCGGCCAAGGGAACCCGATCCATCCATTACATGGGACATGTCCGGATGATGGGAGCAGTCCAACCCTTCATTTCCGGGGCCATAAGCAAGACGGTCAATGTGCCCCCCGAGGTGACGGTGGATGAGATCGTGGAGACGTACCTCCAGGCCTGGAAGGCCGGGGTCAAGGCGATCGCCATCTACCGAGACGGTTCCAAGCGGGTGCAGCCCCTCTCCACCGGTAAGGCCGAGGCGAAGGCCGAGGCCTCCTCTGAGGTGGACCAAGATCGGACCGCCCCGAAGGGGAAGCCCAAGGCCAAGCGCCGGTACCTGCCGGATGAGCGCCAGGCGATCACCCACAAGTTTTCCATCGCCGGGCACGACGGGTATCTCACCGTCGGGCTCTACGACGATGGAAAACCTGGAGAGATCTTCATCGTGATGTCCAAGGAAGGCACGGTCATCTCCGGGCTGCTGGATGCCTTCGCCACGGCGATATCGCTGGCCCTGCAGTACGGGGTTCCGCTGGAGGCGCTGGTGAAGAAGTTCTCCCACATGCGGTTTGAGCCCGCCGGGGTCACTTCGAACCCGCAGATTCGCTTTGCCCAGTCGATCCTGGATTATGTCTTTCGGTGGCTGGCCCTCAAGTTCCTGCCGGCAGGGGCGCAGCCCGAGCCGCCGGCCACGGTGACCGACCTGGCCGCCAAGCAGGCCGACGTGACGATGCCCTCAGCCACCGTGGGCACCACCTCGGCCCTTACGCCCACCCGCCAGGCCTTTCAGGGACAGGTGGACGCCCCGCCCTGCCCGGACTGCGGGGCGATGATGGTCCGCTCCGGCAGCTGCTACAAGTGCATGAACTGCGGGGCGACCTCTGGCTGCAGCTAAGGGATGCTGCACATTGCCCTGTGGCTTATGGCTGCAGCTAAGGGAAGCTGCTAACGGCTGCAGCTAAGGGAAGCTGCGCCCTAAAATCGCCAAGCCCCCGCTGGCCACGCGGCTGACCGAGATCCAGCAGCTCACCCCCACGGTAAAGCATTTCCGCTTCACCTTTGACGACCCCAAGGCCTTCACCTTTCAGGCGGGACAATTCCTCATGCTGCACGCCCCGGTGGGGCCAGAGGGTTTGATCCGCCGGGCCTACTCGATCTGCTCGCCCCCGCACGATACCGGGGCGGTGGAGCTGGTGGTCAAGCTCGTGGAAAAGGGCCTCGTGACCAACTGGCTCTTTGGTTTGAAGACCGGCATCCGGCTGAACGTGGACGGCCCCTACGGCGCCTTTCTCCTGCCCAAGACCCTTCCCAAGGAGATCCTTTTCGTGTGCACCGGGACCGGCATCGCTCCGTTTCGCTCACAGATCGAGACCCTCTTTCGGCAAGGCCCAGCGACCGACACCGCCCTGACCTTGCTCTTTGGGGTGCGCTACGAGGATGAGATCCTTTACGAAGAGCTGTGGCGCAAGCTGGAGCGGGAGCATCCTAATTTCCGTCTCGTCCCAACCCTCAGCCGGCCCCGCCACCAACCCAAGCCCTGGACCGGTGAGGTGGGCTACGTTCAGACCAAGCTGGCCGCCTATGCCAAGCCCGGGCCGGAAAAGAGGGTCTACATCTGCGGGCTTTGGGACATGATTCAGGAAGTGGAGAAGACGTGCTTGCGGTTGGGATTCGCCAAAAGGCAAATCCACTACGAGCGGTACGACTGAAACGCTGTTTGCCCTAAACCGACTGTTCTAAGGCAGCGCCTTGGGCGGCGATCTCCTGAAGCTCTTGGCCGATCGACCGCTCCTCAACCGGGCCCACGTCCCAAGCCGCCGGCTGAGGAACCCTCATCCCTCCGGCCACGAGCCCCAAGGTGATCCACACAACCGTCCATCCCATCGACATCCAGGTCCCTCCCACCTTTGGTGAGATCCCCTGGCTTGCCTTTGTTTAAGAACGGGG
>CAYJSX010000063.1:0-6917 GCA_964372575.1 uncultured Planctomycetia bacterium | reverse complement strand
GCGCGGGCAGGGTTCCCTCAGAAGAGATCTCCTCGGAGAGCGCGGCCGAGGACAGAGTGAGAGCGCCTCGCTGGGGCGCTCGAACGATGCGCGGAGGGCCGACCTTAAGCCGGGGTTTCCTGCAGCTATGGGACAGCCCTCACCCGAGGGGTGGACGAACGCTAGCAGCCCTACTGCAGATGGCACGCCAAAAAGAGTAGCCGAATGACCCCTCTGTTGGAGGCGCGAGGAATCTTCAAGCGGTTTCCTCTGCGCTCTGTCCCGCTGGGTGCCAGGGGGGGCTGGTTGGAAGCGGTTTCCGGAGTGGGATTGACCCTTAGGCCCGGAGAATCGGTGGGACTGGTCGGAGAATCAGGTTGCGGCAAGTCAACCCTGGCCAGAATCCTGGCTTTTTTATGGGAGCCGACCTCCGGAGAGGTTTTCTACAAGGGGGAGGAGGTTCGGACCCTCCGGAAAGAAAAGCTTCTGGCCTTCCGGAGAGCGGCACAGATGGTCTTTCAGGATACCTCGGCCTCTCTCAACCCGCGCCACACCATCGCAGAGGCCATTTCAGAGCCTCTGATCATTCATCGGATGAGCAGGGGCCAAGCCCTTCGGGCCCAGTTGGAGGAACTGTTGGAAGAGGTGGGCTTGGATCCCTCTCTGGGCGGTCGACTGCCCGCCTCTTTAAGTGGAGGTCAGCGGCAGCGGGTGGCCATCGCGCGGGCGCTGGCCCTTCGCCCAGAGCTCCTCATCTGCGACGAACCGGTTTCCTCGCTTGACCTCTCGGTCCAGGCCCAGATCCTGTCCCTGCTGGAAAAACTTCAGACGAGCCGTGGCCTGACCCTTTTCATCATCTCGCATAACCTGGCCACCCTCAGTTCCATCTGCGACCGGATCCTGGTGATGCACCAGGGCCGGATCGTCGAAGAGGGAAAAAATCCGGATCTCTTCCTTCATCCCAGGCACCCCGCCACCTCGACCCTTGTGAATCTGGCCGTTTCAAAGTTATAATATTTTCTTACGGCTTGAAGCCAAGGGAGACCAAGGGATGGATGATCTTCTCGTCATAGGACCGTACCGCTTTCGGTCGCGCCTGATCCTGGGAACGGGCAAATATCCTTCACCCGAAATCATGGTAGAGGCCCTGAAGGCATCTGGGACAGAGCTCGTGACGGTGGCGGTCCGCCGGGTCAACCTGAACGAACCCCAGCAGGACCCTGTCTTGGGCCACCTCGATACCTCCAGGTACACCCTGCTGCCCAACACCGCGGGCTGTTACACGGCCGAAGAGGCGATCCGGGTCGCCCGCTTGGCCAGGGCCTCCGGCTTTTCCAACCTGATTAAACTCGAGGTGATCGGTGATCCCAAAACCTTGATGCCGGACAATGTCGCCCTCTTGGAGGCCACCCGGGCCCTGGTCCAGGAGGGCTTTGTGGTGATGCCTTATACGAACGACGACCCTGTGGTGGCCAAACGCCTCCAGGAAGCCGGGGCTGCCTGCATCATGCCCTTGGCTGCTCCCATCGGATCAGGGCAGGGGATCTTGAACCCCCTCAACATCCGGTTTATCCTTGAGGCGGTCCAGATTCCGGTGATCGTGGATGCCGGCGTGGGAACCGCCTCTGACGCGGCCATCGCCATGGAGCTGGGGGCCGAAGGAGTCCTCATGAATACCGGCATCGCCCAGGCGCAGGATCCTGTTCAGATGGCCCGGGCGATGCGTCTTGCCGTAGAGGCGGGCCGCCTGGCCGCTCTGGCCGGGCGGATCCCCAAGAAGCCGTACGCCAGCGCCTCCTCTCCTTCCGAAGGCCTGCCAACCCCTGCCCGTCCGGCAGGCGGGGGCAGGCAAGGAATCGTCCCCACCTTACCGGCCAAGGCATAAAGGAGTCGTACGCCCCATGGCGCGCAATTATCGAATTGCAGTTATTCCGGGAGACGGAACCGGACCTGAAGTGGTCCGGGAGGCCTTAAAGGTCCTGGAGGCAGTCTCAGGGCTTTCCGGCTTCGACGCGGAGTTGATCCATTATCCCTTAGGAGGAGATTACTACCTTAAAACCGGCGAGGCCCTGCCGGCCTCGATCCTTCAGGAACTCAAGACCGTCTCGGCCATCTTCCTGGGGGCGATCGGCCATCCCGAGGTCAAGCCGGGTATCCTGGAACAGGGAATCCTCCTTAAGATCCGGTTTGAACTGGACCAGTACATCAACCTTCGGCCGGTCAAGCTCTTTCCGGGGGTTTGGACCCCGCTCAAGGATAAAACCCCAGAGCAGATCGATCTGGTCGTGGTTCGAGAGAACACCGAGGGGCTCTACGCCGGCATCGGCGGGAACTTCAAGAAGGGCACCCCCGAAGAGGTGGCGGTCCAACTGGATGTCAATACGCGCAAGGGGGTCGAGCGCTGCATCCGCTTCGCCTACGACTTCACCCAGAAAAGAAACGCCAAAGGGAAGCTCACCCTCTGCGCCAAGACCAACGTCCTCACCTTCGCCCATGATCTCTGGATGCGGGTTTTTGAGGAGGTGGGCCGAGGGTATCCCGAGGTTACCCAGGACTACGCCCACGTGGACGCCCTGGTGATGTGGATGGTCCGCTCACCGGAGTTCTTTGATGTGGTGGTCACGAACAACATGTTTGGCGATATCATCACCGACTTGGGCGCCATGATCCAGGGAGGTTTGGGAATCGCCGCTGGGGGAAACCTCAATCCTCAAGGCGTCTCGATGTTCGAGCCCATCGGCGGTTCCGCCCCCAAATACGCCGGCAAGAATATGATCAACCCCTTGGCGGCCATCCTCGCCCTGGGGATGCTGCTGGACCATGTGGGAGAAAGGGGAGCGGCCTCCCGGGTCGAAGAGGCGGTCAAGTTGGTCACCGCGAGCAAAATCAAGTCGCTGGCGGCAGGCAAGATGGGCTACACCACGACCGAAGTCGGTGATCTGGTCGTTGAGGCGCTCAAGAAAGCGGTGAGCGTCTAGTGCTCTCCCGGAAGAACCGGTACAACGTCTGTGTCGTCGGGGTGGGGGCCGTCGGAAAAGAGCTCCTCCGAGTCCTGCGGCAGCGTCAGTTCCCTGTGGAGAGGCTCACCGTCCTGGCCCGGTCTGAACGGCCCCTGGAGGTGGACGGCCAGATTTATCTGGTGAAGGCCGTCTCTGAGGCGGCCTTTCACGGGATGGACCTGGTCCTCTTTGCCGGGACCGAAGGGGAGAAGGGGGCGGCCGTCACCTTTGCCGAAGCCGCCATCCAGGCCGGCGCCGTCTGCATCGACAACGGCTCTGACTTCAGGCTTAAGCCCGAAGTCCCCCTGGTCGTTCCAGAGGTAAATCCCGAGGATCTGAAGGCCCACCAGGGGCTGATCGCAAACCCCAACTGCTCCACCATTTTGATGGTGGTGGCCTTAGGGCCGGTCCACCGGAAATTCGGGGTGGAAAGAATCGTCGTCTCCACCTACCAGGCCGCCTCCGGGGCGGGCAGCAAGGCGGCCGAGGCCCTCTGGGAAGAGTCCCGCGCCATCGTGCAGGGCCGAACGCCCGCCAGGCCAGAGGCCTTGCCCCAGCAGATCGCCTTCAACCTCTTTCCCCACATTGGACCCTTTGAGGAGTTGGGCTACAGCTCCGAAGAATGGAAGCTGGTCAAGGAGACCCGCAAGATCCTCCACGACGACTCGATCGCCATCACCGCGACCGCGGTTCGGGTTCCGGTGGAGATTGCCCACTGCGAATCGGTCTACCTTGAAACCAAAAGGCCGGCCGACCTTTTGGAACTTAAGCGCCTCTGGCAGGAAAGCCCTGGCGTCACCTTTCTGGAAGGCCCAGAATATCCGATGCCGACGGACGCCGCCGGCCAGGACGAGGTCATGATCGGCCGACTTCGGCCCGACCCCCAGGTGCCCAACGCCTTCGTCTGCTGGGTGGTCTGCGACAACCTGAGGAAAGGGGCTGCCTTAAACGCGGTGCAAATCGCGGAATGCCTCATCCGCGCTTAACCCGCGGTGTGCGGACCGTCAAATTCACCCTCGCTTACGACGGGTGCCGCTTCGCAGGATGGCAGCGACAGAAGAATGCCCGCACCGTCAGCGCCACCCTGGAGGGGGCGCTCAGCAAGATTTTTAAAAGAGGCATTCGAGTCGCAGGGGCAGCCCGGACCGACAGCGGTGTTCATGCCCTGGGACAAGTTGCTTCTGCAGCCATTCCCTCCTCCCTCCCCTTGGCGACCTTGAAGCGGGCCTTGAACGCCTGGCTTCCTGAAGATCTCCTGGTGAGGTCGGTCGAGGCGGCTCCCCCAGGTTTCCACGCCCGTTTTTCAGCCACCTTAAAGCATTACCGCTACACCCTCTTTAACCGGAGAAATCGCCCCCTCTTTGAGCGTAACGTGGTCACCCATGTCCCGGGTCCTCTGGATCTGGCGGCGATGCGCCTAGCCGCCCGGCTCCTTACGGGACGGCACGACTTCAAGCCGTTTAAAAGCGCTGGCTCTCAAACCGGCTCGAGCATTCGCCGGCTCTCCCGGTTGAGCCTCCGCTCCCAAAAGGGGGTCATCACGATCGATGCCCTGGGGGACGGCTTTCTCTACCACATGGTTCGACGGATGGTGGGGCTTCTCGTTCAGATCGGAAAGGGGAGGTATCCTCCTCGCGTGGTGGAGGAGCTGCTTGAAGGCAGAAGCCCTGTCATCCCTCCCACCGCGCCGGCCAAGGGGTTGTGCCTGATGGAGGTTCGCTACGATTAAGAGCCCATTTCAATACCTCCCCCCACTGGCTTCCTCTTTCCCTCTCCCCTCGTGGGAGAGGGGTGGGGTGAGGGGGACCATCAGGTTTTGCAATGAGCTATGGGTGGATCGGCTTACGCCAGGGCCGGTTCGCCACCCAGAAGGCCGCGATCAAGGTCAGCAGGAGCCAGTCCCGCCCGATCAAAAGCAGCGCCATCCAGGGGTAGCCACCGTACGGCTGACGGACATCCTGGATAAGATCGTTGAAAAAAAGGAAGATCAGAACACCAGGAATCAGATAGCGGATCGAGAAATCGAACAACCTCCCTACCCGGAAGGCCGAGATGCCGTTGACGTGCTCCCTCAAACGAGAGGCCCCGTAGATCCAGCCCACCAGGAAACATTGGAGGGTACAGGCGAGGAACAAGCCGTAATGGCTTAAGAAGTGGTCCACGATGTCCAGCCAGGAAAGCCCCCCGCCCGTGGCAAAGACGATCCCGCCCAGAAAGCCAATGACCGAAAGCGCCGTCACCACCAGCTTGCGGGGATACTGAAACTTGTCGATTACGCCGGCTGAAAAGGCCTCCAGGATCGAAATGGCCGAGGCGATCCCAGCCACCGTCAGCGTCAAGAAAAAGAGAACCCAAAAGAGCTGGGGAAAGGCAGGCAGAAGCCCAATGGCCTGCGGGTAGGCCACGAAGGCAAGGCCGATCCCGTGCTGGACCACCTCGTCAAAGGGCTTGCCGGTTTTGGCCGCCATGTATCCCAAGGTTCCAAAGATCGCCAGTCCCGCCAGAAGCGAAACGACGGTGTCGATGAGACTGGTGGCACAGGCCGTCCAGTTGATCTCGGCCTTGCGGGGAAGGTAAGAGGCATAGGCCACCATGATTCCGAAGCCCAAGCTTAAGGTGAAGAAGATCTGCGAATAGGCATCAATCCATACCTTGGGATCGGTCAAGCGGCTGAAATCAGGCTTAAGGTAGCGGCCGATCCCCTCCATCGAACCTGGCAGGAAGCCGATCCAACCCACCAGGATGAGGATCAAGATGAGCAAGAGGGGCATGAAGACCTTGTTGGCCCTCTCGATCCCCTTCTCCACGCCAAAGAAGACGATCACCCAGTTGATCACCCAGACCAGGACGAGGGCCAGCAGGATGGGGCTGCGCACATTGCCGATCGCGGCAGGGCCTGAGGTGACTCCGAGAAATTGTTGGAAGAAAAAGGCGTTGGGATCCGCCCCCCAGGCGAGATTCAGGGAGTACCACAGGTAGCAGACACACCAGGCGATCACCACCGCGTAATACATCACAATTCCAAACATCACAAAGATGATGGTCCACCACCCCAGCCACTCCCAGTGGGGCCGGATCTTGGCAAACGACATCGGGGCGGAGCCGCGCATCTGGTGGCCGATCCCGTACTCCAAGATCATCAGGGGTATCCCGGCCGTCACCAGGGCCACAAGGTAGGGAATGAGGTACGCCCCGCCGCCGTTGGCGTAGCAGATGTAGGGGAAGCGCCAGATGCTCCCCAGGCCAATTGCCGATCCGACCGCCGCCATGAGAAACCCCCACTGCGTTTTCCACTGGGCCCGATGCGGCGGAATCCTCCACACCTCAGTCTGGTTCATGAGTCCTCCCAAGAGGTCATTTTACCTTAGAAAGATTTTGCTTGACAAGCCCGCAGCCCCTTATTGATACTGAGACTCGATCTCAATTGGATGAATTCCAGTCTCAATTGCCATGAAGAAGAACGCCGAGGTCATCCTCTTTCCCAAGCACGCCCGGGGCCCCGCGCAGTTTACGGCGTGGCTCGCCAGCATCCTGCAGACCTTCCAGGAGCACCTGGGGCGCCGGGGCTTGAAGCTCACCCGGCAGCGGGAAGAGATCTTAAGGGCCCTTATGTCGGCCGAGCGCCACCTGGGCACCGAGGACCTTTTCACGCTCCTAAAAAAACAGGATCCCTTGATCGGCCGGGCCACGATCTTCCGCACCGTCAAGCTCCTTCAGGAGTGCGGGCTGGTGGCCGAGGTTGGTTCCGCCAATGGCAGAGCAAAATTTGAGCTCAAGGCCGACCGCCCTCACCACGACCACATGATTTGTGTCGAATGCGGCAGAATCATTGAATTCCAAAGCCCCATGATGGAACGGTTCCAGGATGGGGCCATCCGCCGACATGGATTCGTCGCCCTCTGGCACCGGCACGAGATCTTCGGCCGCTGCAGCGCCTGC
>CAYJSX010000062.1:4753-7068 GCA_964372575.1 uncultured Planctomycetia bacterium | reverse complement strand
TCAACTTGAACATCCGATCAACACCTTCGCCGATGTCAAGATTCGGCGCTTCCTCTCCGAAGCGGTTGAGCGTTCTGAGGATAATTGGGTTTCTGGCGAAACGTTCCTTGCGGATGTTGCCGATGGTCACGTGCCCGGGTAGAATTCCCGGACTCTCTACCGCGATGCGGTCGTCGAAGATCCTGATTTGAATGTCGTCCTGAATGCTGTAGTCACGATGGATGACCGCATTGGCTATGGCCTCTTGAAGGACCCACTCGGGATAGCGCCGCGTCCGACGAAATCCAGCTCCCTCCAACCGCGGAGGACTGCTGGTCAGCCAATCGTGGAAGTACTTGACCATTTCTTGGATCTGGCGTACGAGCGGCCCCTCGATACTAAAGGGTTTCCGAACAAAGTTGGGTTCTCCGGAGTAATCGGGCTTGTTGCCATAGTAGTGCGACACCTTGATGCTGCACTTTGATCGAAGGCTGACCGCCGGATTCCTGGCAAACAAAAGCACGCAAGCCTTGTTCAGATACAGCTTGCCGTCCCGCTCTGCAGTCAATCCGTTGTCCTTGAGGAACTGCCATGTATCCTGATTTTGACTGCTGGTGTACTTCTTGTAAGCATCGAGAAGCCCTTGATCCAGGTCCTCCAGCCGTACGTGCGTGGCAGGCTCGCTCTCATATTTGATGGCGCCCTTCGCGTATTTGAGCCGGGTAATTTCCTCAGCTGTCAGCTTTCGGTTGCTTTCCCCTCGACGAAGGTATGTATCTCCGCGTTTCAAGGAGTGGACCTCCGTGCTTCTCTCCACAACGAAAACCTTCAGCGCATCCTGGGTACCCGTAGTGTTAGTGATCGGAATGTCGTAATCCTTGACTTGTTGGAGTGGCGGTGTGATCTCTTTCGCAATCAGATTCATCAGCTCGGAAACGTTCTCGGGGGACTCGCTGACTCCAGTGAGACGCTCTTTGCCGGATGCCTTCTCAGGATCCTCCAACCCGATGACAAGCCATCCGCCTTCCGCATTCGCGAAAGCAACGACGGACTCGATGGCCTTCTCCGGCTTCACGCTCGCCCGTTTGCACTCGAAAAACTGCCACTCTTTCGAGTCGAGTAAAAATTGGATGACGTCAGTCTCTGACATGACGAAGCTCTGCCTTCTTTCGTAGATTCATCATTGATCCCCGTATTGTACCCTTCAAAGACCGCCGGGCACAATGAGGGGGTATTGTCGCGCCGGCCGCAGGTCACCATTCAGTACGAGATCGAGGAGCTTTCCAACGAGGGTACCGAACGGAGCCTGGAGGGGGAAGCGAAGAGATTGGTGCTCCAGATCGAGTCGGTTTCAGCAGAATAGATAGAGCAGACGTACAGCTTCGTGGGAGTAAGATTACGCCGCCCTCATGATGGCGATGCGGTATCCCTGGTAGTTGACAATGGCGACCTCCTCCACATTGAAGATCTCCCCTCGTTTTCTGTGAGCAGCGCGAAGGACCGATTCAATGTCCTGGCCATCCGGCCGTTCGGTCAACAGAACATTCAAGGTTGCCGGGCTAATTCGGACAATGGTCGATTTGACGCCTGGCCTGATCCAATCAGAGATCCCTTCTACCGTCACGCGGGTGGCGTCGACTAAGAAAGCGTCGAGGTCGGTAATGTCCCGTAAGACCTTCTCGCGAGCCTCTTTAATCGCTCGAGGATTTTCCCAGGCTTTATCCTTGGGAGCAGCAGGGACAATTCTCGCTCTTTCACTCGCTCTTTCAGGAACCGCTTTGGGTGGCACCCCAATCCGGCGAAAGCAAATCGACGCCTTGGGGGACACTTCGCGTTTCCCCCAAGGCTTGCCTTTACAAAAGCGCCCCCTTCCCCAAGAGGAGTTGGGTTCGATTCCAGCACAATGGCCCCAACGGGAATCGAACCCGTCTTTCCACCTTGAAAGGGTGGCGTCCTAGCCGATAGACGATGGGGCCTGAATGGGGTAGGGTTATTCGTTGCCGGACTCTTCTTCGGGAACGACGGTGGTCACCGAGGCGAGAACATCCTTGGGACCCAGGCGCATGAGGCGTACCCCCTGGGCCGCCCGGCCGGTGGTCCGGATCTCCTTGACCGGGCAGCGGATGAGCTGACCCTTCTGGGTGATCAGCATCACCTCGTCCTTGTCGGAGATGGTCAACAGGGTCAGGGCTGGGCCGTTCTTCTTGGTGACCTTCAGGTTGATAATCCCCTTGCCGCCGCGGGATTGGTTCCGGTAAGCCTCCACCAGGGTGCGCTTGCCAAAACCCTGCTCGGTCACCGTCAAGACGGTGCTTCCCTTGCGGCAGAAGGCCATG
>CAYJSX010000062.1:0-4743 GCA_964372575.1 uncultured Planctomycetia bacterium | reverse complement strand
TTCGCCAGGGTGATCCCCTTGACCCCCTTGGCTCCCCGACCCATGTCTCGGACGAGCGACTCCGGGAAGCGGATCGCCTTGCCCAAGGCGGTGGCCAGCAGAATCTCCTGCCCTCCATCGCTCAAGGCCACGCAGATCAGCCGGTCGCCGGATTCCAGGCCGATCCCCACAATCCCGCCGCGCCGGGGGTGGGCATATTCCGACAAGGAGGTCTTCTTGATGAGGCCCAACGCGGTGACCATGATGAGGAACTGATCTTCCTTAAACTCGCGAACCGGCACAAAGGCGGCCATCTTCTCGCTAGGGCCTATCTCGATCAGGTTGATGATTGCCTTGCCCTTGGCCTGGCGGGAGGTCTGCGGGATGTCGTAGACCTTCAGCCAATAGACCCGCCCCTTGTCGGTGAAGCAAAGCAGGTAATCGTGGGTCGAGGCCACAAAGAGGTGCTCAACAAAATCCTCCTCTTTAAGCTCCGCCCCCATCACCCCCTTGCCGCCCCGCCCCTGCTTGTGATAGGCCGAGACCGGCAGCCGCTTGATGTAGCCTGTGTGGGAGATCGTGATCACCACATCCTCCTCGGCGATCAGGTCCTCGACATCAAACTCCTCCACCTGGGCCTTGATCTCGGTGCGCCGCTCATCCCCGAAGCGCTTGGCGACCTCCCTAAGCTCATCCTTAATCAAGCCCATCACCTTCCCCTCGGAGGCCAGGATTGCTTCTAGCTCGCCGATCCGCTTAATGAGGGACAGGTATTCCTCTTCGATCTTGGAGCGCTCCAGGGCGGTGAGGCGCCGCAGCTGCATCTCCAGGATCGCCTGGGCCTGGAGTGGGGAGAAATCGTACGCCTTGATCAGCGCGTCCTTGGCCTCCTCCTCGGATTTGGAGCGGCGGATCAGCTTGATGATGGCATCCAGGTGGGCCAGGGCCACCTTGAGTCCCTCCAGGATGTGCGCCCGATCCTTGGCCTTTTTAAGCTCAAACTGGGTGCGCCGGGTGACCACCTCCTTGCGGTGGTCGAGGTAGGCCTGGATGAGTTGCTTTAAGTTGCAGATCTTGGGGCGGTTGCCAACCAGGGCCAAGAGGATTACGCCAAAGGTCGTCTCCAGTTGGGTGTGCTTGAAGAGTTGGTTCAAGATGATCTGGCCGTTGGCGTCCCTCTTTAAGTCCACGACGACCCGCAGGCCCTCCTTGTCCGATTCGTCCCGCAGGTCCGAGATCCCCTCAATCTTCTTCTCCCGGACCAGGCCGGCGATCGATTCCAGGAGGGTGGTTTTGTTCACCTGGTAGGGAATTTCGGTGATGACGATCGAGTCCTTGCCCCCCTTACCGGACTCGATGTGGGCCTTGGCGCGAACCTTCAGCAGGCCCCGGCCGGTCGTGTAGGCGTCCTGGATCCCCTGGCGCCCGGTGATGATCCCGCCCGTGGGAAAGTCGGGCCCCTTGATGTGCTTGGTCAGCTCCTTCGTTTCAATTTCGGGGTTGTCGATCGCCGCCACAATCCCATCAGCCAGTTCATTCAGGTTGTGCGGGGGGATGTTGGTGGCCATGCCCACGGCGATCCCGCTGGCACCATTGACCAGAAGGTTGGGAAGGGTGGCGGGCAGGACCCTCGGTTCGGTGAGCGATTCGTCAAAGTTCGGCGTAAAATCCACCGTTTCCTTGTCGATGTCGGTGAGCATCGCCTCCGCCACCGCCGCCAGCCGCGCCTCCGTATACCTCATCGCCGCCGCATTGTCTCCGTCGACCGATCCCCAGTTGCCCTGTCCGTCCACCATGGGATAGCGCATGGAAAAATCCTGCGCCAGTCGAACCAATGCGTCGTATACGGCAATGTCTCCGTGCGGGTGGAAGCGTCCGAGGGTGTCGCCGACGATGCGGGCCGATTTCTTGTAAGGCTTGCCCGGGTCGAGGTTCAACTCCCGCATGGTGTACAGGATCCGGCGCTGGACCGGCTTTAAGCCGTCGCGCGCATCGGGGAGCGCCCGGCCCACGATGACCGACATCGCGTAGGAGATGTACGAATCCTTCATCTCCTGTTCGATGGCGATCGGAATGACTTTTTCGTTGCGGGCGTACACCCCGTTAGACCTCCCGGTTCTCTATGGGATTAAAGAAAGCTCCAACACCACATCTGTCCTGTAATCGACCGGCTGAAACAGGTCTAACGGGGTACACGGCTAGACGTCCAGGAATCTTACTTCGGGGGCGTGCTCTTCGATGAAGACCCTTCGGGGCTCCACCTCATCCCCCATCAGGGTGGTGAACATCGCCTCCGCCTCCACCACATCCTCCAGGTTGACCTGCTGGAGGGTCCGGCGTTCCGGATCCATGGTGGTCTCCCAAAGCTGGGTGGGATTCATCTCTCCAAGACCCTTGTACCTTTGTACCGTGAGCCCCTGCCGGCCCAAGTCTCTGACCAGGTGCAGGAGCTCGCTTAAAGAGGAGGCCTGATGGGTCTGTCTTTCGCCGGCAATCTTGAAGAGGGGCTGGCCGGCCGCTACCTTCTTGCCGGTTTCCTTTCCCGCTGCCCTGCGCCTTGGGGTTAAGCCCTCTGGTGCCGTCTGCTTTTCGCCCTCAAAGTCGGCCAAGTCGGTACCCAGCTTGTCCAGCTTGGCCGCTAAGCCATCCAGCTCGCTCGATTGGAAGATCTCCAGAATATCGGCCTCCTTCTCCACTTTTGTGAGCCTTGCCAGCTCATCATCCGAATTTAGAAAATGGGTAATTTCATCCACTTTTACCATAAAAATAGGCAGTTTTTTGGTCTTTTGGCTTCTATTTTCTATATATTCTTTAAATTTTACTCCCTTTTTCTGCAATGATCTGATTAACCACTCACACTCGGAAAGCAATTTTAAAAGTTCTTTGGCCTGGACTTCCGTGTATTCCTTCTTGGTCTTCAGGTTCGTGACGGTGGCTCCCTCCAGTCCCAGATCAAAGAGGATCTCGTTGAGGCTCGCCTCCGAGTAAATGTACTCCTCCCGCTTACCCCTTTTGATCTTGTAAAGAGGGGGCTGGGCAATGTAGATGTGTCCCTTCTTGATCAGTTCCTGGAGCTGCCGGTAAAAGAGGGTCAGAAGCAGCGTCCGGATGTGCGACCCATCCGTATTTTTTAGCGCCGCCAGCCCCTCTGCTCCAACAAAGTTCTGTGGGCCTGGAACCTCCAGGTCGTAAACCCACTCTTCCAGTCGGGCCTCACGCTCGGGTATCCGTCGGACCGCGGTCACGGCCAAGGCAACCAGGTCCCCCTTGACCGGTTTGATCGGTTTCCCCAGGGCGGGGTAATTCCTTGGAGGATGGGCGATCCACGAAGCCAGTTCCGGGGCCTTCGGGTGCTCCTGCCAAATGGCCTTTGTCAAAGCCAACTGCTTGCGGCTTGTGATCGTTACGTCAAAGCGGGGGTAATTCCCATGAACCCATACCCCTGTCCGCAGCCGGTGGGACCTGGGCTGCTGGCGCGTCATGTTGGCAAAGAGACCGAGCTGCCGATAAAGGACCACCAATCCCCTCGCCAGCTCCTCGGAGACCGTGCAATGACCCATCCGGTAGGTCCGTCCGTCGGCAACGATAACAAAACCATCGCTGTGGAGCAAGCCGGCCAGGAAGGACCCCTGAATGGGGCGAGCCGCATTGAAGAGTGGGTCGGGAACAAACTTCTCGTGGGCGTGCTTGCCTAAAAGACCAAGCGTCTCGAGAATCATCCGGAAGGTGAGGCTGTTGAGATGCAGGCGAATGCACTCCTTTCGCTCGTCCAGGACGAGGTGTCCACCCAGGGCTTGCGCGCTCTTTTTAAGTCGCTTGAGGTAGCGGCGCGCCTTGGAGCTGCCCAGGCTCAGGGTGATTCTGTTGGGGCTGTCCGAAAGGGGTCCGAAGCTTCCGTCTCCAATAAACCAGCCCAAGAGGTAGGCCACCTTTTCATCCAGCGCGACAGAAACTGGGACCTCTTGCTTCCTGCGGTTGTAGTAATACCGCGCATCCGCAGGCCATTGCCCCGACCAGGCGGCCAACGGAACGTGCAAGCGTAGGGAATCCCTCTCTACGTTCTCGTTGAGGGCGTAGCGCTGGAAGTCCTTCCAGGTGGGCAAAACCCCGTCGATCCCTGTCTCCCACTGTTGGGGAACCGTCTTGTATACCCCCACCCTTGCCGCGAGAGAAAAACGGGAGATCCCCGCCTCTTGGCGCTTGGCTTGCAGCGTCCTCCAAGCCGGTCGGGAGAGCTCCACCTTGGCCTCCTCAGGAACTTGGCCCGCTTCGAACACAGGGTGGCGAGGTGGGGCTACCCTATACATCTGTGCACTTGCCAGGCGGCGTAAGGCAGGCCTCAGATCGATCAGGGGTGTTTCATCGGAACGCGGGACTCTCTTGGCAAACACCAAGGGGTCTCCCTTGCGCAGCCGTCGAGCTTCACGGGGGGCAACCGTGCCGTCTGTGTTCGTGGCATAGACCCCGTGATCTCCGGTGGTTCGGACCCGGTACCCGCATCGGGTTTTGATTTCATACAAAGCTCCCCGCCGAGGTTTTTGAAAGATCCGCGCGATTTTGTAAAAACCGGCCGCCCCGCTGGCCGGATCGAAGGCCCACGCCTCATAAGGAAGGGGGCCATCCTCTGAAGCCTCTGCGTGGAGCTGCTCGATTCGGCGAAGCTTCATCTGTCCATCGCGAGCGTCTCGCACCATGACCGCGGTGTCGCCCGTTACGCTGTCGGCATCGCACATGAAGATCACCTTGTGGTAGCGCAGCTTCTCC